>NZ_JBLYIG010000597.1:0-4632 GCF_049222245.1 Nitrospira sp. BLG_2
GGAGTGGCGACTTTGTACTTCGATGTCAGCTGAAGAGAGTCGATCACTCGCAACAGCTCATCGAAGTTCCTGCCGCAGGAAGCGGGGTATGTCAAAGTGAGTTTGACCTTCTTGTCCGGGCCGATGACGAAGACCGATCGCACGGTCATATTATCGATGGCGTTGGGATGGATCATATCGTACAGCGTTGCGACCTTCTTATCCGGGTCGGCGATGATCGGGTAGTTCATCGTCGTCTTTTGTGTCTCATTGATATCGTTGATCCAGCCTTTGTGGGAATCCATCGGATCCACGCTGACGGCAATCACTTTTACGCCCCGTTTTTTGAACTCCGGCGAGATTTTGGCCACGGCCCCCAGCTCCGTCGTGCAAACCGGGGTGTAGTCCTTGGGGTGTGAAAAGAGAATCCCCCAACTATTACCCAGCCATTCGTGGAAATTGATCGTGCCCTCGGTCGTGTCTGCCGTAAAGTTCGGCGCATCGTCGCCCAATCGTATTGCCATGGGGTTACCTCCTTGTATCGCGATCACCTACAACAAGATTCTACTTTCTTCGTACAATACTGTGCCCCAATGGACAAGTTCAAGAGGTCGCATGGTAAAGCGTCGGCCGTTCCATGACCGGCAGCCGTGCTCGGGGAAGCGATATCCCGCCGACTCCGGCCCTTGCTGTTTATGATTGACGCGCGACACCGAACGAAGACTTTCGGCTCAAGTTCTCAATGGTCTTGCCGATACGGCTCACAAGACCCTTGGATCCTTGCATAAGGAAACGACATGGCCGGCACGAACCCATCGCGCACCAAACTTCATCTCTCCAAGGACCCGATGTACCTCATGCTGCGTGAAGGTTGCATCAAGGAGTTCAACGTCAAGAAGGCCGCCGGGGACACATGCGATCTCCGGGGATGTGATCTGCGCGGTCTCGACCTTCGGGGTCTCGATGCGGATGGATTGGATTTCAGCGACTGCTACTTCCGGCAAGCCGATCTCCGAGGTATCGACTTGAGCAAGGCCAGATTGGACGGAGCCAGCATTAATGCGTGCAAAATTTCCGGCGTGCTCTTCCCCGCGGAACTGAGCACCCCCGAGATTGAGTTGTCTCTTCTCCACGGGACACGGATGCGGTACAGCGTGAAGTAGCGAGCACTCTCCCGCTCGCGATTGAGAGCGGCACGTCGCCGCTTTCCGGCCATCTTCCCCGCGGCACACCTCGATAGGACTTCAAGGCATCTCGGGACGTGAGGCGGGTTGGTCAGGCAACCCGGCAGACAGGGACAACCGAGTCCGCACCTTCTCATGGCCGGACTCAGCAACGCCCGCGTCAAGAAGAGCCACTCGTTCCTCCGTGAGCCTTCCACCTTCCAGAAGATGGCGGCGGATCTCCTCGGCACGCTGGTGGGCCAGCGCCTCTAATTCACTCGGGGAAATGCGGATGGCCGCCGCGAGCTTTCGCTTCATCTCCGCGACGGTCGGCTGCGTGGGTTCCGCCGGTATCACCGAGGGTTCAGGCGGAGGAAGTTTCGCATAAAGTTTTTCCACCAACCGTTGCTCCTCTTTCTGCGACAGCTCCGCCTGATCGGATGTTGCCCCGCCGCTCATCGCGAACAGCTGATCTCGAAGTTTCATCGTTTGGAGCACCGGCGCATCACGACCCGAATCGGTCGTTCCCTTGATATCGAGCCGTAGTCCCGCCCGCTCATCCAATGCTTTCTCCAGTGCCTCGAGTTTCTCCAATTCACTGTCAGCCAGTACGGCGCTGCCGGGTTGAAACTCGATAAATTGAAGATCCTCCTCGCTACCGCCGCCGGGCACCAGCTTGGCCATCAACGCAAACGGCGAAGCCACGACCTTTCCGAGCAGATTGACCAAAGTCGAAATGACCGCTTTCCCATACTTGAAATCCGGATCCTTAAGATCGCCGCGAATCGGCATATCGATTTCGATGAGACCATTGCGATCTTTGAGGAGCGCGACGATCAACTCAACGGGGAGCGACGTGGCGTCCGTGCTATTCGTCGTCTGACCGAACGTCAGTTGATCGACATGCACGAGATTCTCGGCTTCCAACACTTTCTGCGACACCTTGTACTTCAAATCGAGCGACAACGTTCCCTTCGACAATCTGTAGCCCACATACTTCCTGATGTACGGTTCGGCCTGCGTCAAGTCCATACCGTCAATGGACACGATCAAATCGGTGAAAGCATCTTCGCTCAGCGGGTTAATCTTTCCGACTATTTTTAGGGGAGCCGCCCTTCCAACTTTGCCTCTCAGGTTGACGTCGGCTTTTTGCAACTGCTTCGATGATAGTCCTTTGATGGTCCCGCCGAACTCCGTGAGACTGGTTCTCATGTTTGGTTCAACGGATAAATCCTGGAACGTCGCGGCTAACTTGCCTATCCTGACCTTGTCGATGGAGATAGGGACGGGCCCTTTTGCATGAGGTTCCTGACCCGCCGTCTGATCGCGAGGCGGTGGTGAGACGACGAGACGCGAGAGATTGAGCCGGCCTTCGGAGTCCACCACGATATGGGCGGATGGCTCTTGCCAGACAATTTCTTCGATCGCCACCGCCGTCGGCTCAACATTCAGCGCGATGCGGCTCACGTTCAACGCTTTCCATGTCAGAACATCGTCGATGTCCTTGCGATCCGCGATCGTCAGATTATTCACCACCAGATTTCCTTGAAATCGCATCAATGGTTCGTCCGCGCGCTCATTGGAAACATGCATTGATCCGGCGAGATCGATCGCCCCTTTCTGCACATCGGCATTCAGGAACCGATCCAGATAGGGTTGGAAGGGACGGATTTCAATATGTTTCAGGTTCAGCTCCGCATCGGCAGCCAAAGGCGCAAGTCCCACATTCCCATTCAAATTGATGGATCCCGTCTCGTTCAGATTCAATGACAGATCGATGGGAAACGATTCTTTGAACGGAATCTGAACATCCTTTACCGTGACATTCATCGCCTGCACATTCACATGTCCAGGACGCTCGAGCGTTCGGTCTTCGAAATCGACCCCATAGTTTCGCAATGCGACTTCATCCATCGTGATCGACCAGGGCTTGGCAGGTTTCGCTCGCTCGGTCCTTGCCCCTCCGGACTCTTGCGTTGTGTCCTCGTCTCCGCCGACAGGCGCGAACAGGGGTTGGTAATTGATGACCCCGCCTGGATCCATCCAGGCATCGAACCGGGCATCAGCCGAGTGGACTCTCGCGACATCGATCGTCTGCTTTTGCAAATCCAGCCGAATCCCTTCCACATCAAGCCTGGGAATACTGATCACCGGATCAATCCCACCTCGTTCCATGATCGCGAGATTTTGAATCGACACATTTCCGTTTTTGACGGTGGCCTGTGGAGCCTGACCGCGAAGATCGAAATGGTACGATGCGGAGAGGCCGAGCATGCCCAGCGGGACATCGAACTGAAACTGATCGCGCACGATTTGATACAACGTGCGTACTTTGATCCCGGACAAATCTATTTTGCCGTCGGACTCCACCGGCTCCAGCGAGAAGGTTCCTTCCCACGCCACTTGTTCACCCTTTCCGATCTCCGCTCTGAAGGCATACGCATTCTCGCGTTCTTGGTTTGGAATAGTGCTGAAGTCCCGTAGCACGAAGTGAATCGGCACGACATCGATCACAACCGGTCTTGGCTTGGACTCATCCCTGTATCCCAGTATGCCTTGTTCAACCTCCAGCAGGTCGATCTCCACCGGCATCATCTTTTTGGGTTCCCCCGATGGTGGGGCAGGCTGTTGCACAGTTTCAGCCGGCGGCGGAGCCAACGACATCAGATTCAGCTTTCCCTTTGGGCTCACCCTGACCGCCACGAACGGCATGACGAGGCGGATCTCATCGAATGCCGCCTTCCGCAAAAACAGTGTCGCCGCGCGCAGATTCACGAACAGCTCCTCAAAACCAAGAATCGGCGTCTCGTTCTCCTCCCGCACTTCGAGACCGGTGAGACGAAGGGACAGCGCAAACGGATTGAAAGCTGCCTCGCGAAGAACGATTGGATGCTTGATTTGATCCGAAACGGCAGGAACGACGTACGATTGAATCACATAGGGAAGCAGGAAAAACCCGATGAGCGAGTAGAGAGCAATCAGCCCAGCCAACGTCCCTATCAGCACTCGGGGTCGCAGGAACCGGCGCATGGAATAGCAGACCTTCGAAGACAATGGGAAGATCACATCGTAGTCAAACTATATGGGAGCCAAGCGTTGAATGTCTACTGGGGGATCTCCGTCTTGACCATGAAATTTATTAGGGAATATGGCGTTCTGACGGCAGCAACCAAACCGGCGCTGGGGAAAAGGACGAACCAGGGGCCGAACGAAGATTCAGGCCCCCGAAGGCAAGCTCTGTTTGGTGCGCCCGGCTGGAATCGAACCAGCGACCCTCAGCTTAGAAGGCTGATGCTCTATCCGACTGAGCTACGGGCGCCTTCCAACATTTCAACTACTTGGACGAGTGACCATCCACAGCTATGTCGCTTGGTGTTATTAGGGTGTTAACGTCAAGGTACTTTTGCACCTTCACAGCAGCATCCGTCAAGTCTTTCTCTTCGATTGAATTGTATCGCTTCCACATCTTCTCAGACTTGTGACCAACAAT
>NZ_JBLYIG010000598.1:0-4082 GCF_049222245.1 Nitrospira sp. BLG_2
ATCGTTGGCCGTAAGGGCCGCGACTTCCTCACGCGGCGTCCCTGGACGATCAGACAGAACTGGATCGGGTTCTTGGACCGCCTCACGTTTGAGCACGGGGTCGATATCGGCAGCGAGTTGTCGGACGCCTATACTAAGGGCACGTTCGACGAACTGTACGTGGTCTATAACGAGTTCAAGTCAGCGATCCAACAGCGGGTCATCGTCGAAAAGCTCTTTCCGATCTCCGCCGATTTCTTGTTCGGCCAGGGTGATCAGGCGAGCGAAAGCCAAGCCGCGGGGGGCAGCTATCTCTACGAGCCGGATGAGGACCAGTTGCTGGAGGCCCTCCTGCCCAAGCACGTTCAAACGCAGGTCTATCGTATCCTGCTGGAATCGTTTGCCGCGTTTTACGGCGCGCAGATGGCGGCGATGGACGGGGCCACGCGCAACGCCGGCGAGCTGATCAAGAAGGTGACCCTGTACTACAACAAGACCCGCCAGGCGGCGATCACGAAAGAACTGATGGACATCGTCGGCGGCGCCGAAGCGTTGAAATAGAGTCGTCATCCGTCACACGTCATTGGTCAAGCGAATTGAGAACGTTCTCTTCATGGCACGATTGACGAATGACCATTGACGATTGACGAAGCGCTGAGAGTCGAAAGGAGCAAGCCGTGAGCACAGCCGGGAAAGTCGTTCAAGTCATCGGGCCGGTCGTCGATGCCGAGTTTCCGCCCGGACACCTGCCCAACATCTATAATGCGTTGCGGATCGAAGCCCCGGAAGACAAGCGGGCCGGGCGCCCCGAGATCAGGCTGACGCTCGAAGTCGCGCAACACCTGGGAGAAAACCGGGTCCGTGGCGTGGCGATGACCACCACGGACGGTCTCACCCGCGGGATGGAGGTCAAGGATACGGGAGCGCCCATCACCGTGCCGGTAGGTCGCGAAACTCTCGGCCGGTTAATCAACGTGTTGGGCGAGCCGGTGGATGAAATGGGGCCGATCCCGGCCAAGAAGTTCTATCCGATCCATCGCCCCGCTCCACGGCTCGAAGATCAGGAAACCAAGACCGAGGTGTTGGAGACCGGCATCAAGGTGGTCGATTTGCTGGAACCCTATTCCAAGGGCGGCAAGGTTGGGTTGTTCGGCGGCGCCGGCGTCGGCAAGACCGTCATCATCATGGAGCTGATCAACAACATCGCTCTGCACCACGGCGGCTACTCCGTGTTTGCGGGGGTCGGCGAGCGGACGCGTGAGGGCAACGACCTCTGGCACGAAATGCAGGAGTCCAAGGTCATCGATCCCAAGGATTTCGCCAAGTCGAAGGCCACGCTCGTGTACGGGCAGATGAACGAGCCGCCGGGCGCGCGGCTGCGCGTAGCCCTGACGGGCCTCACTTCGGCGGAATATTTCCGCGACGAAGAGGGCCAGGACGTGCTCCTGTTCGTGGACAACATCTTCCGGTTTACGCAGGCGGGATCCGAAGTGTCCGCCTTGTTGGGCCGTATGCCCTCCGCCGTCGGCTACCAGCCGACCTTGGCCACGGAGATGGGCGCGCTCCAGGAACGGATCACCTCGACCAAGAAGGGATCAATCACCTCGGTGCAAGCCATCTATGTGCCGGCCGATGACTTGACCGATCCGGCACCGGCCACGGCCTTCGCCCACTTGGACGCCACCACGGTGTTGTCTCGGCAACTCGCCGAGTTGGGCATCTATCCCGCCGTCGATCCCCTGGACTCCACCTCGCGGATCTTGGACCCGCAGATCGTTGGGCAGGAACACTATCAAGTGGCCCGCGGCGTGCAGGGCGTGTTGCAGCGCTATAAGGACTTACAGGACATCATCGCGATTCTCGGCATGGACGAACTGTCGGAAGACGACAAGATGGTCGTCGCGCGGGCCCGGAAGATGCAGCGGTTCCTGTCCCAGCCGTTCCACGTGGCGGAAGCCTTCACGGGCACGCCGGGGAAGTACGTGAAACTCAAGGATACGGTGGCGAGCTTCAAGGCCATTCTCGAAGGGAAGTACGACCACCTGCCGGAACAGGCCTTCTACATGGTGGGCACGATCGACGAAGTCGTGGCGAAGGCGGAGAAGCTGGGATACAAGGCGTGAGCCGGCTTTCTCGATAAAAGAGAGCACAAAGGAAAAGATGGCAGGAAAGTTGTTGCTAGAAGTGGTGACGCCGGAGAAGCTCCTGTTGAGCCAGGAGGTCGATGAAGTCATTGCGCCTGGCTCGGAAGGTGAATTCGGCGTGCTGCCGGGCCATTGCCATTTTCTTTCGACACTCAAGATCGGCGAATTGCGCTACCGTTCCGGCAACAACACCGGGTACATGTCCGTCCTCTGGGGGTTTGCCGAAGTCACCCCGACCAAAGTCACCATCCTGGCGGAAATCGCCGAGAAGGCCGAAGAGATCGACATCGAACGGGCGCAGGCGGCGGTGGAAAAGGCCGAGGCCCGTTTGAGGGCCGGCACAATCTCCTCTGAACTCAAAGAAGCACAGATCAGCCTCGAAAAAGCCCGTCTGCGGAAAAAGATCGCTGAACGAGCCCGGCGCGGCGGACATGCCTAATTGCGTGACGATCATCCCGACCCCGATTCGTACCCTCCACGCCCTCATCGAATTCTGATCCGTCTCATACGGTTGCTTATCCTCCTCGTCCTCCTTGCTGGGGTGTATTACTACGCCATCCTGCCGCTGCTGGGAATGTTGGGCTTAAGAAACTAATCCATCTTCCCAAAGTCGATCACGCCTATCCGTCAGGGTTGGGAGCGACGCCCGTATGGTCCCTTGCTCCCGGAGCCCGCACGATCTGAATGTGCTCGCTCGACGGCCGCAGTAGGACCATACGGGCATCGCTCCCATGGGATAATTGCTCGGGAGGTAATGGCGAGAAACAACCTTTCCGCCCGTTGCTTCCCTCGCGTGCACAATTTGTTTAGGATTTGGAGTAAGAAGTCGCCTGGCACCATTTCATGGTTCTCATGTTGGCTGGGAAGTGGTTGTGGCATCCTGACAAGTCGCTGACCGAGGTGAATTCTTGAGTAACGTGTGTGCGCTGTGCGACCGGAAGTGTGAATTGAAGCTCTCTCATATCATTCCGAAGTTTGTGATCGACTGGCTGAAGACCACTCAGCCAGGTTCGCTTAGAGCTGGAGGTGCTCCGAATCGCCGAATTCAAGATGCTTACAAGATCCCACTCTTATGTGGTGGATGTGAAAGCCAGTTTTCGAAATGGGAGACGAACTTCTGCAAAAAGGTGTTTGCTCCATATCATAGGAAGCAGTCAGCTAGCTTGGTCTATGGGCCATGGGCAAACAAATGTCTTGTTTCAATTTCCTGGCGCGTGGTTCATTTCATCAAACGCCAGTTTGGTATAAGACATTTCAGCCAGACCCAGACATATGAATTAGATAAGGCGATAAATAGCTGGCACCGCTTTCTTTCTGGAAATGAGATGTCCATTGGTCTCTATACACAACACCTTCTACCCCTCACGATAATTCACGAACATACGATTCCGAACCTCTCACCATTTATGAACCGTTATCTCATCGGTTCCGTCGACATCGATGTGATTCGGTCTGAAAGAATGGCATATGCATTTGCGAAACTTGGACAAATACTTCTCTTTGGTCGGATTATGGACGAGAACCCAGAACATTGGTCTGGTACGGAGGTCGCCGCTGACTCTGGCAAGATTGAACCGGGGCCCTACTCTGTCCCCGCTGTGGTGATGGACTTTCTCAATGGGCGAGCTAACCGTGCAGGCTATCTATTATCCACTATGTCTAAAAAGCAAAAGGATCTTGTAGAAACTTCATTGATCAAGAATGTATCTGAATTCAGCAAAACAGATCTTGCCAGAGCTATGGCCGCCGATGTGTCTTTCTCTGGGAACCAAGCATTCGAAATAACCGGCAGCCAGGAGCCATCTGAATAATTGTGCTGATCAAGCAAGTGGAAACAATCTGCACAAAAGCATTTCCACTACTGAGCTAGCAGGCCATGCAGTTCCCCATCGAAGCCAAGCTGAAGGACGGGACGTCGGTGGAGTTGGTCCTGGCCGACCATCGGGATTGGCCGGCGCT
>NZ_JBLYIG010000599.1:0-3230 GCF_049222245.1 Nitrospira sp. BLG_2
TTGCCCGACTGCTTGACCAGGTTGACATCGGCCATGATGCCGAGCACATCGCGAATTTTGTTGGGCAGGTCAGTCAGCAGTGTGTTTGCGTTCGAGACACCGACCGGCTGCCCCTGGTCGTCGCGACCGATCACCAGCACACCGCCGTCCGCATTGGCGAAGCCGCAGACCCAGCGCAGATGATCGTCGCGCCAGGACTCCTTCCACTCCCTGTGCTGGGACTCCTTCATACCAGCCTAATCCTCCCCGTGAGGAGTTCCTGCATCATGGCCTGCTTGAGGGCGCGGGTCTTCTCACGCCGCTGCTCCAACCCCGCCAGCTCCGCATCCATCTCACTCAGCACCTCAGCGATGGCAGTTTGTTCGGGGACAGACGGAAGTTTCACGATGATCCCTTTAAGGATTTGTGTATTGAGGCAAGCCATCGTCTGGCCCACAGCGACACTGCGAACGAGTCCTTTGAAAGCCTCACCGTGGAACTGGTAGCTCAGGAACTGTGCAAATGCCTTATCCTTATCCGGACGAACGCGCAACAACCGACCGGAGAACAACCAGCCAGCCTCCGAGGGACGAATAAGCGCATTTCGGTCCACCGAACCGACGCGACTGAACACGATGTCGCCGATTTCTAGCGAGTAGCCTCGCAACCGCTGTCGGTCGTGGTCTGAAACCATTGGAAGGTTGCGGTGCTCAACCCCGAACTCACCAAGATGCTCGACCGTGATGATTGGTGTCCCGTCTTGAACGTAGTCACTCTCATGCAATGACGAGCCGAACGGCCCGGTTTTGATGTCTGCGATTTCCCCAAGTCGCTTCATCTCCCACTCGCTGTGGAAGCCGGGGAGGCGGGTTTGGCCGGTGAGGAGCTGCTGCATGGTGGCCTGTTTGAGGTCGCGCTTCTTGGCAATGAGCCGGTCCAGCCCGCCCAGCAGCGCGTCCACATCGCTCAACGCCTCCGCGATGGCGCGTTGTTCGTCCCTGGTAGGCGGGACGGGAATCTTGTGCTTCTTGAGGTTTGCCATCGAAAGTGCTGGTTGCGCCCCGACAGTCCTCAAGCATTCAAGTTTGCCGCTTTCGTGCATGTTCCAGAGAACTTGCCAGATGTAAGCCGTAGAGTTGTGCGATTCATCGACGGTAATCTTCAACGCATTACCAGAAAGGATTCCGGTTTCGTGGTTGTGCGGAAGAATGGCACTCGCTCCGCATCGTTCACCTATCTTTGCCATCACTATATCGCCGGGGCTAACCGCGCTTCGGCGCTCCTCCAAGAATTTCGAGCGGTCAACGTAGTCGTAAGTGTCCGCGTGAAACGTTCCGTCGGTTACGAAACCACTCGTGATGATTGGGATGCCGGATTTGCGGTAATGAATAGACTTCAGATTTGAGCCAAACGGGCCATCTACGATGGCGTTCTTTCGATTCGGCGGCGTGATTGATTGAAGAGCAACCGCACCCCAATCTTCCGGAAGCACTCCGGCTTCGGTCTGTTTGTAGCCGGGCGGGATCGAGATCAATGGAGAATGGAGAGTTGAGAATTGAGAATGTGAACCGCTCATTTCGCATTCTCCATTATCAATTTTCCATTCTCCATTTGCTTCAAATGTCCGTCCACTTTGGCGGCGAGAGCGGCCACTTCGTCGGTGAGTTGCGGCAGCGGGGTGGCGTAGCGTTCGGCGAGCTGGCGGATGCGGCCGGTGAGGGTTTGCGAGACGCGATCCAACTCACCCTGCACGGCGGCGGCAATCGTGGCCAGCCACTTGTCGTCCACCACCAGGGTCTTGATCTCGTCCTCAGTGAGTGTCGGGTATTTGGCGTCGAGCTTGGCTTCGAGGTCTTCCTGCGCGGCTTTCAGCCGGGTCTTGGCGTCGGTCTGCTGGTCGAGCAACGTGGAGTAGTCTTCGAGGGCCTGGCGTTCCTCGGCGTAGTCGGGGTCCTCATCGTAGTTTCTTGCGATGTCCTTGAGGCGGGCCTTCACGGCTTTGGTGGTGATCTTCTGCTTCTCACCCTCGCCTTCGATGACTTCCACGAGTAGTCCTTCCTCGCCGCTTTGCTCCTCGCGCGTTTCATCGAGCTGCTGCTCGATGCCGGCGAGTTCAGCTTCGAGGGCGGCGATGGCATCGCGCTCGGCGGCGAAATAGCGGGCGATGAGCAGGGCGGCGGGGACGAGGTCGGACTTGAAGCGACGCTTGCCCTTCTTGAAGTCTTCCTTCTCGGGCCAGACAAGTTTGCCTTCCTTGTTTTTGACCTGACGAATTTCGCGGGGTATCGCGCCTGCTTTCCACCCGGCATCGGGGATGAGGTAGCAATCGTCCTGCATGGTCTCGGCCCAGTAGTCCATGAGGTGCTGATAGACATCGTAGGCGTCGAGGAGTGGAGCGGTCTTGAAGGTGGCGAGTAGGTCCTCGGCTATGGTTTCGATGAGAGCCTTTGGATGGCTTGTCCTGAGCACAGTCGAAGGGCCGTTTTGGGCGAAGCCTTTGAGCAGTGGGACGGAGGCCGACTGCCATTTTGTGAAGAGCTTCCGAGCCTGGGTGGTGAAGGCGGTGAACTCGGGGTGGCTGAAAATGGTTTCCTTTAATTGAGAATGGAGAATGGATAATTGAGAATAGTTGGGACGTAAGGGCTTGAACAAAACGGAACGGACATCCGGCATAATTTTCCAATAATTGCCGAGGGCATCGAGGTCGCGGTCCGGAATGCCGCCGCGCAGGTGGCCGTCAATATCTTGTAGATCTTCCGGCTCGGTGTTGTCGATATAGCGTGGCAGGTTGAGGTTGTAATCGTTCTTCGCGTCGGCGATTTCGGCGACGGAGACCATGCGGGCGTAGCGCGGGTCGCTTTCATCCAGCCGGGTGAAGGTGTCCACGATCTTGTGGATGTCCTGCTCGCGGAGACGGTTTTTCGGGCCGTCCTTCTTGAAACCCTTGGAGGCATCAATCACGAAGATACCTTTGCGGGCGGTGGCGTTTTCCTTGTCGAGCACGACGATGCAAGCCGGGATGCCGGTGCCGTAAAAGAGATTGGCGGGCAGGCCGATGATGGCCTTGAGGTAGCCGGACCGGACGAGCTGCCGGCGGATGACGGCCTCGGCATTACCCCGAAAGAGGATTCGCAAGACACAGCAAATTCATCTCGTCGGCATCGGCGGGGCCGGTATGAGCGGCATCGCAGAAGTCCTCCTCACGATGGGATACAAGGTGACCGGTTCAGATCTGCACCCTTCGGAGACGA
>NZ_JBLYIG010000600.1:0-3606 GCF_049222245.1 Nitrospira sp. BLG_2
GCAATCGAGATTCTGACAGACGATCCGGGCGACCTTGATCGCGTTCAAGACATCAAGCGAACGTTCCCGGGTCTCAACATTCGTTTCGCCGTCAGTCTCCGCCGAGACATCGCCCAATTTCTGAGTTCGGCTACCGGACAGAGCGACAGCGGAGGACGCAAGCTCGACGAAAATGTTTCCGACATTCTCGGCGAACTTGTCACCGAGGCGCAGGCCGAGGCGATGGAAGACTCCACGGCCGCAGGATTGGATGAAAACGACAGCGCGATCGTCCGCCTGGCCAACCAAATCATTGCCGATGCCTATCGCCAAAATGCGTCGGACATTCACATTGAACCGTATGGAGAAAAACGCGAAACCCTGGTCCGTTTTCGGGTCGACGGTGACTGTTTCGAGTACATGAAGATCCCGCAGAGTTACCGGCGGGCTATTGTCTCCAGACTCAAGATCATGGCCAACCTGGATATTGCCGAGCGCCGTAAACCTCAAGATGGAAAGATCAAATTCAAGCTCTCGGAGACAAAAGAAATCGAGCTTCGCGTCGCGACCCTTCCCACAGCCGGATACAACGAAGACGTGGTCATGCGTATCCTCGCGGCGAGTGAACCACTGCCTCTGGAAAAGATGGGGTTCTCGGAGCGGAACCTCAAAGTACTTAAGGAGATTTCAGAAAAACCCTATGGCATCATTCTGTGTGTTGGACCGACCGGCTCCGGAAAAACAACCACGTTGCATTCCGTCCTAGGCAATATCAACACCCCAGACATCAAAATATGGACAGCCGAGGATCCGGTCGAAATTACGCAGTACGGCCTGCGTCAAGTACAAGTCCAGCCCAAAATAGGCCTGACATTCGCCAATGCGATGCGCGCATTTCTTCGTGCCGATCCCGATGTCATCATGGTGGGAGAAATGCGGGATAAAGAAACGGCCGACACCGGCATTGAAGCATCACTCACCGGCCATCTAGTGTTGAGCACACTGCACACCAACAGCGCGGTTGAAACGGTCACCCGCCTGCTCGACATGGGTTGCGATCCGTTCAGTTTTGCCGATGCCATGCTGGGTGTGCTTGCACAACGATTGGCTCGCCGGATTTGCAAAGACTGCAAAGAGCAGTACATCGGAAGCAAAGAGGAATTTGAAGAACTCCGACTGGGATATGGACCTGAGTATTGGGATAAGCTCGGCATCAAACAAGACAATACCTTCAGACTGTCCCGCGGGAAAGGATGCGAAACGTGCAACCGGTCTGGGTTTAGGGGTCGGGTCGCTCTACATGAACTCCTCTTGGGAACGGATCAAATGAAGCGAATGGTCCAACAAAAGGCACGCACCGAAGAGATGCTGAAAATCGCGCTTGAAGAAGGGATGACAACGCTCGTGCAAGACGGCGTTCAAAAGGTCTTGCAAGGCCACACCACATACAAAGAAGTCAAAGCCGTCGCCATCAAATAGTTCTTTCGACTTATCACAATACAACCGATTTTCTGAAATCAGTCCTTTCACTCCCTACCCAACTCTGTATAATGCGCCGCCCAATATGGAACACTTATAATGCGTATCACGTCGCTTTTCCTAGCCTTACTGCTTCTGCTCGCTGGATGTGAATCCCCGGACCGTGTACTCACGAACGCTGGGCGGGTGCTTGGCAGCCGAACCGGCAGGGCCGTACTCGACATTGCCACAGGCAAAGATCCCAAACACATTCTCAAAGAGCGTGTAGATGCCTATCAGCGCGACCCCGAGGCCGTGATCAGAGATCTACGGATGATCCAACAAGATTTCAATACTCTTATGACCGCCCTGACAGGACAGGTCCGACAAACATGGGGCGAGAAGGAAGTCAAGATCCCTGAACAAAAGAAGTACGTGAAATACACTCAGAACTATATGAGTCGAACCATCGTCGACTTCGACAGCGGGTCGATCGTGGTGGAAACCTTGGACGACAAATCACCGAAAGAAAGCCTGAGGAACGCGATCGTCACCACCTTGCTCACACCTGACGATCCACGCTCTGTTGATCTTTTTTCCGACAAGCCGGTCACGCTGACCAGTGACTCCTCTCCGTATTTATTGGGCCTGGTGATTGATCAACAAGGACAGCCGATCCGCACTCCGGCACAAGCGGAAACGTTTGCGGCATCAACGCTCGAGAGCGCTAAAACAAGAACGGTGGACCAGAACGGAGTGACCAAACAAGCACTGATCGCCGAAATCAAGATGGTCGCGAATTTCTCGAACCGACAAGCAGACAAGTACCGGGCGACCGTCACCAGATTTGCCGAGCAATTCAAGGTCAGCCCGAGTCTCATTTTTGCTGTCATGAGAACGGAAAGCAACTTCAACCCCTTTGCCGTGAGTTCCGCCCCGGCTTATGGTCTGATGCAGCTGGTCCCCACCAGCGGAGGCCGGGATGCCTACCGAAGAGCCAAAGGAAAAGATACGATTCCGTCGCGCGATTATCTATTCGACCCGGAGAATAATATCGAACTCGGTAGTGCTTACCTCAATGTCTTGTCGTATAATCTGCTCGAACAGATCGACAATGAGGTTTCGAGGGAGTATTGTGTGATCTCTGCTTATAACACAGGCCCTCGGAATGTCTTCAAGGCATTTGCCGGCGACTCCATAGCTGCCCTCAATCAGATCAACCGCCTCAAACCACCGGCCGTCTATGATCGATTGCGCAATAATTTACCGTACCAGGAAACGAGGGATTATCTCGTGAAGGTCGTCACCTTCCGCAAACAGTTCATCTCCCTACGCGAAAACAATGATCGCTGAGCGTCTTCAGGATGTTCGGAATTGGCAGGCGATCACCCTTACAAGACCGAGAGGTTAAACGGCAAGAGGCTGGCCCGACCTGGACTGGTGGTTCATGAAGCTCTGGAGATGCTTATTGTCGTTGGGAGACAACCACTCAAATTCCACTCCGTACGTTTGTTCTTTTCCCCACCGAACCGTGGCGGTTTCGATGAACATTGAGGCAGCCTGATCAGGCAATCGCAAACGCATGGCGATTCGATCGCCAGGTGTGATTACCGCTTCCGTCATGACGCGCGCCCCCTTTGCCGAGACGTCATAGATGATCCCCAGTCCTTGTTCGACCACCCCGTTCCTCAGCAAACCGACCCTGGCCAACGAACATGGAAATGGAGCTGACACACGCACCCGAGGGTGCTTGCGCAATTGAGGAACATTCTGCCCACCGACGGCCTTGACGTCTAGATTATCCATCATGTCTTACTCTTTCCCTATCTGAAGCATCATATATTCAGTCAACTGCCTCAACGACGTTTGCGAGAGAGTACTGAACGCAAGTCCCTGGAACTGATGGTTCGTCCAGCAAACGGTAGCCACCATCACCTCTGCCGGAGGAGAGCTCTTGGTCAGTCGGAGCGCGAGTGAAACCTGGTCCCCCGGCTTGATGTTCGCGTCGGTACTCACGCATACGCCCTGCAGAGACAGGTCATGGACCACACCAACACCACGGACCGGTTTCCGAAACCACCATCTGGTTCCTAGCGAGGAAAGGGAACAGCTGAAGGGCATGGAAACGCGCACGCGGGGGTATCGCCGAGCTTTGTTTCCTACTACCTC
>NZ_JBLYIG010000601.1:0-9463 GCF_049222245.1 Nitrospira sp. BLG_2
GGTCTTCACGACCAGGTATCGGACCGCCCAGTTTTGATCGTCGAAATAGAGTTCTTGTACCGTTCCCACTTGACCGTCGATACCATAAAGGGTCAACTTGGTAATATCTTGCACTCGCCTGAATTGCTTCATACCTGCTCCACACGCCGGCGCCGTCATAGTGACCACTCGCTCTACAATGCTCCACTAGGTAAACCCCTGGATTGACCTATGCCTTGGGACGGCGGCGCCCTGGTTTATCGGCATTCCGTGAAACGAAAGGCCTGCTTAGATAGAGCACTTGCTGCGACTTGGCCGAAATTTGAGAGATGTTCTGAATTGCTTGCGGTCAGGTACAGGAGCTTTGTGTAGACTACCTATGAGAGAAGGGTCGTTTCATGAGTTAAGAGCAACGACATTCCACGCAGACGTGTATCGAGCAATTGCGGCAACAGTGAGACCGATTAAAGCAATCCAAAAGAGAAATCCGAGGCCGGTCAGGCTCGTGGATGTGTCTTGCTCCCGCTGCATCGAAACATCCACCTGCCGGATCGAAACATCTGCCTGGATTGAAACATCAGTCGAGGCCTGCGTTCGTGTTGAATGACAAGAACTGCTTCCCATCCAAAACAGTACCAGAATGACGCCTATGGCCAAGAAAGATAGCCAGTAATGTCCCGCTGCATCGAACCGAAATGGAATCAGCCAGATGCCTCCGGCCCATATCAAGAGCATCGGCAGGGGGGCCCACGCGTCCAGATAATTATTATCCGCTGCGGTCAGGATCCAAAGTAAGGCCGACGCGAAAAGGCTTGCGACCATAACTTGCAAACGTTTGGTCCGCTCAGGAGTTTGCAACGAGTGAGTGAACGTTTTGAGAAGAACGGCGATCTTGTCTACGCCTCCCCACGCGATGGCGATCACAATCAAACCTAACATCCACACTACAAGAATCTCTGCCATGGAAAGCCTTTTGACGTAACAAGTACTGCTAGGACAGGTCAGTGTTGAATCGCTGAACTCAAGGCATTTGCTTTTTCCATATCTACCCATGGCAGCCTGCAACATGCGCGCCATGTTATCTCATCATGGCAGGGGGTAAATCTTTCCACCTCATCTTTGCCGGGATCACCACGGAGATAAAACGCAACCTGTGGCATAGAGACATACGACCACGCTGTATCTCTTCTCGGCGCTGGCTAGAGCGAAGTTGCTTCGGATATCTGTGCGTACAACAGGATCGATACGAATACCTAGAAGGACTTGCCGATCATTGAGCTGCGCCTGAAGGGAATGAGGCTGCCTGCCAACTTCAAAACGAGGAGTCACCTAAAGACTACTGATCAGAAGAGAGCGTTTCCCGATCCAAAATTCTATTGTTGTTCTGATCAATTCTGTTCCTTTTCGCTCGTAGGTGTCGCTTAATCGACACATTCACTCGAACTCGCCGGCATACGTTGTAAGCAGGAAGCCTAAGAAGCCTGCATATCAGACCCACCCATGGCATAACGAAAAAAGGTGACCATGGCTAGACCTGCCAGGAGCAACCAGAACAATACTCCTACCCGACCGGAGCCACCGGCATATCATCTTGTATGCTCAGTACAGATAAGTTCCTACGCCTCCTTCACCTCGGCGGACGAGGTCCGGAAAATATCCGGTTTGCTGACGACCGGGTCATGAGAATGCGAGGATCGGCCAACTCGCGTCGGCCTGAAGTTGAAAACCGGACAATCCGATAAGTTGACGTTTCTCCGGAACATGGTCCTGAAATCGTTTTTCAGACAACACACGACCCGGAAAGGTTACCCGGGATGAGGACTCGGTTTTTCACGTCTTTCTTTTCATGAAGCTTGCGCAACCGGTACGGCCGGCGCGGCATAACGGACCGCTGCGGCTACAGCCAATCCGAACAGAAGCAGCCAAAACAGCACCCCGAGCCCGGCAGCCGTCGCTGCCGCATCACGTTCTACATTTGAGGAGGGGGACCGTCCTCCCGTGCGTCTTGTACGCCTCGGTGCGGCAGGCACAGCGGTCCAGAACAGCGCGATGAAAATCGCGACAAGCACGAACGGCAGCCAATGCACACCGACCAAGGGCGGACCTACCGGCGTCAACCATAATCCACCGGTCCAGATGGCAAAAAAGAACAATAGAAAAACCGGCCATAAGCTCCATCCGGTTCGACCGTCGTCAGACGCCAACGCTACCAGACTCCATATCGCAAAAAACGCCAACAACACCGAGATAATGATCTCAACCATGATCAGCACCTCCACCTTCTTTCGTTCTCTCCTGCCATCACCTCGCCACCAACAATATAGCTCTCGCGGCGCCTTTTCTCCTTACCCCTGAATTTCGCAAAATGCACGCCACGCCCATATCCGCCGCGCGAGCGTTCAAACTCTCGTTGCCGCTAGGATACCGGCGAGGTATCAGCAAACCTGTACAAAGAGCCTTCGAACCCAGAGCGGAGAGAATGTCTGCGAAAGGACAGCCCGTCCACAAGACCGTTGGATTGCGTCACTCGAATTTCATGGCAGGCAATAGTCACGATCTACCGGAACTCCTTCGACCAGAAAATGAAGAAGCCGTGCCTTCCCGCGATGGGGGGGCCACCGCCTCGATCGCTATAGATGCCGAAGTTGTAGCTATAGTTGATTTCGATCTGTGAACGCCACGGAGCGCCGCTTATCACTCCGGCGCTGACTGCGGGCATGGGGTCCATTTGTTTCCGTATGCGCCCGTCGGATTGAAAGCGCGGTTGCTCCACCAATCCATAGGAACCGCGAATATACGGATAGAGAAAAAAGAAGGCCTCAAACTGATAGGTCGCATGCACGATGGCATACCGAGAGGGAAACAGCTCATTGAACGCGACGCTCGGTAAAATCGGCAACGAGAGTGATTCCCACTCGTATCCGGTCGGTCTACCAGGCAGGCGGAAGGCGGAGAATCGGTCGAGATCTTGCCCAATGCCGCCATAAAACGAGGCGATGAGCCGATGCCGTTGGCTCTTGATCCCAGGGATGCCGGTGGCGGCAATCGCATAAAAACTGCCCATGATGTAGTCTCGTTCTCGATCCGCATTCAAATCCGGATTCACGAAAGAAACACCTCCCCATGGCCCCCATTTGGCGCGATGGCCATAGAAGAAATCGCCGCCGAAGGCGTACCCCCGATGTGGAAGTTCCATGAGATTGCGTTCCAGAGCATCGGTTCGGAGACGCAGATGCACCCGTCCTTCATAGGTATCGGTCGGCACAACGAAGTTCGGCGAAGCATCCCCACTCCCTCTGAACCAACGATAGCCTGGTTCATAAGTGAGGGACAGCTCGAACGCATTGTCCTGATGACCGGGCGACAACAGTCTTCGGTAGGCGAGCCCGAACCCGGCGAAAACGTAGTTCCACTCCACCTCGACTTCTCGAATAATCTGCCCTTCGACGTATTCCGATCGACCGAGAGGAATAATCATGTTGTTGAGCGTGAATCGCAATTCCCATCCAGGTAAAGAGCGAACACCGACATTGTAGGCGATGTCATTGACCGCCACGGCAAATGTACCGCGGAACCGTTCCGTGTAATCACCTGAATGGCGCCATACATAGAAGGCGCCAAAAGGTAAGACCTGATAGAAACTCGGCCCATCGTGTAGATACTGTACGCCGAAGCTTGCCGCGGTCACGGTCTTGCGGTCGCGTGGCGGCACATCCACCGGCTCGCCAA
Source organism: Nitrospira sp. BLG_2 (assembly GCF_049222245.1). NCBI lineage: Bacteria > Pseudomonadati > Nitrospirota > Nitrospiria > Nitrospirales > Nitrospiraceae > Nitrospira > Nitrospira sp. BLG_2. The sequence continues at coordinate 3,709 of NZ_JBLYIG010000601.1, forward strand.
GCACTTCCGTGTGGAACTCTTCTCCGGCCAATGGGGCCGGTTGGTCCTGCGCTCGTACCGGATCGATCCATAGGGCCGAAACAAAACAGCAGATTGCAAGCGGCACGTGCCAATGTCCAGCGGACGGAGACGCACATCCCGGCATTTCTTTAGAATGAATGGTTTAATTGAATTGCCGTACTAGGGCAATGCCTAGGCCCATCCTGACGCGGCCAACCATGATGCTTGATAATGATGCGCGCAGCGGTTTTCTAGATAACGTTCGGAGAAAGGGAGAGGAAAGACCGACACATTGGTGCCTGATAACGGACTGTTACTCCTCAGTAATACCGGCATCAGCGAATCATTACCGCTCTCATTGTGAAGTGACTAGGGAGCCATGGGATGAATCGTCGGAATATGAGAATGGTCATGACCATGGTCGTCGAATTCCCCTTCCCCTTCGGCCTTCAACATCATGCCGTACTCCTCTGCGTTGATATGTGGAAGTTGGCGTAGGAACCCGACAATTTGCCATAATTCCATGTCGTGATGAGTCGGACCGAACGCCGGCATGCCGGTCATTTTAATGCCGTGTTTTACGATCCAGAACAATTCCACATCGCTTCGCCGCTGGACGCTCTCGGAACTCAGTAGGGGCGGCTTTGGATTGAGTCCTTCCCGGATCGGACTGGCTTCTAATCCCGGTCCCGAGTGGCAGATGCTGCACAGGCCATGATACGCGCGCAACCCACTCGTGGTCGTCGCCGATTCGAGGCGTTGAGCTTCTGTCTTCGCGGCTCTTGCCTGAATGGATCGGTCACGAATCGTCGCCAAGCCACGACGGACAAACTCGAAGTGCGGTTCAGTCGCGGCAACATTGTAGCTTCCCGACCAGATATAGAGAGCCGACGCAAGAATCACCAACCCCATCAAGAGCGCGGCCATTGAGCAATATGTCACGCGTCGATGTCGATTCGCTGTCATGGACGATGGTCGCATCGGAGTGCCGCCACAACACGAGAGACACTCCGCTCGATTTTATGCAGCCGCTCTCGAGTCACGACGTGGCAGTCAAGTCACGCAGCCATTTTCCCATAGTGCTTGAAGAGCTGTATTTCGTAATCCGGCGTAATGAGCATCGACGGGTCATAAGCCGGTGCCGATTGAATGGCCTGCCGGGTCAGCGACATGGTGACCGATCGGCTATGCCAATTGATGTGCTTGATACGGGCGGTTTGTACCAGCGCCTTTTTGCCCGGGAGCCAATTCCTCGTGTTCACTTCTACATATCGGACTTTCCAGTCCTCGTCGTCGATGACCAAGTCTTCGATATGGCCGATTTCTCCGTCCTGAGCATGAATACCATAACCGGTCACCTCCACGCTGCTGCGGAGATGGGACTCCTCCGGCGATTCGGAGAAGACCGGCTCGTCCAAATTTATCGGAAGCGGCTCGGGATAGGGAATCGGGGTTCCCAAGAAGGTTGTGCCTGCTTGCCAGTACGGCGCCCACCGGAAATGTTCATAGTAGGCTTCTTCGTACTGGCGTGAGATCGGCTTCGCCTCCTCGATCGGCGGTGCCTGCTCGATTTGCTCTTTTCGCAAATTGATCCGCATGGATGCATCGGCATCATCGATGCCGGCCACGGCAAGAGGCGCGAGGAGCACATTTCGCCAGGAGAGCCAACCCCCCGTATTTATGACCAAGTATCTGACGGTCCAGCTTTGATCGTCAAAGTACAATTCCGATATCGATCCCATCTGTCCATCGATAGCAGACAGTGTCAACGCGGCGATGTCGCGAACACGCCGAAATTGCTTCATACATTTCCTTTCTGATTGCAGTGTCAAAAAATATATCGCCAACCGCTTTGATGCGTTCTACTGGGAAGATCCCTTGTCACCGCGGATTGGATAGCGGCAGGCGCCAACAATGAGGCCAACACCAACTCATGTCTCATGGCCCCGATGAATATCGCCCGTCCATGCTCAGAGCGCGATAGCATGACAACTTCCGCATTTTGCGGGTCCTATCGCCCCTTCTTAACCATAGCCGAGCGTAAGATTGCTCGCCATGTCGGCGCCCACCGCCCCAAGCGCTGAACCGTCGCAAGCAGTATTCAGAAGCATGAGGGAGAGGACTTGGCTCGTGCTTGGCTGGACAAATCGCTCGCGAGTGGAAAGTTCTGTCCGCCGTCACGTGAGGGGGTTGTCTCAAAGACGCGCAAATGGCGTGTCCCTCGAAGCATAGAGGCGGAATAGCGCTTGCAGCTTCATTTCGGAATCTGCCGCACAACAAAGACAATATCTAGAGAAGGAGGTCGACAATGGCGGACGTATCGGTCAAAAACAAAGGGAAGGAGGCGCAATCATCGGGCGAAGTGCGCCAATCCGGTTCGCAAAGCTTGCACAGTCAGACACAAGAACGAGGGATGTCGAAGTATGGACCACCATCCTCCATCTTTTCTTTGTCCCCTCGAGACTTTTTTTCGGCAAGTCCGTTCGAATTGATGCGCCGGTTTACGGAAGACATGGATCGCTTCTTCTTCGAAGCCGGAACTCCAAACAACGGATGGAGCCAGTCTATGAGCATGTGGGCGCCACCCATCGAAGTGAGGGAAACAGACGGCCGACTGAATATCTGTGCCGAATTGCCGGGGATTCGCAAGGAGGACATCAAAGTGGAGCTGGCGCCCGAAGGCCTCGTGATCAGCGGCGAACGCAAGCGCGAGCAAGAAGAGACGCGCGGCGGGATCTACCGGTCGGAGCGCAGCTACGGCTCGTTCCGGCGTACAATCCCGGTCCCGGATGAGGCCCAGATTGATCAAGCGAAGGCAACTTTTGAAAACGGGGTTCTGACCGTCGATGTGCCGCTTCCCGAAACGACGCAGCGCCGCCGAGAAATTCCTATTGAAGGGAACGACGGAAATCAATCGCGGGCTATGGGTCAGTCGCAGCAGCCTTCGGCACAAGGACAATCTTCTGAAGGAAGTAAGACGAAAGCCGCGTAAGCGAACGAGACGGAGATTCGGCCGTATCACGAAACCGTGATACGGCCGTTTCATCATCTCTGATGCACCCGATAACACACACTCATATTATTTTGACCCATGAGCTGTGCGTGGCTTGTCGCAAACAGTTCCTCGGGCGGCATGGAGCGATAGCTGTTTGTCCCGTCTCAGCGATCCCGTCCCCGCATGGCTGTGGGGTCGTTCCGCTGTGTGCTCCGGTGTAAACCTTCGGTGAGTCCGTATCGACTTCCATGGGTGTACCCACCCCATCGATCCGGTAGGCTACCGTAGTAGTCCGCCTCGCCGGATTGACCGAACAGAGGATCGTCTCCATGCTCATATCGAGGATCCCTACTCTCACCCGGTATCGACCTGGTGAACGGTCCGACTCCGGATTCCTCGAAACCCTGATTCGCCTTCCGAATGATCGTGCGTTTAATGGGCCGGATATCTAGATCGGAATAGCGGCCTTGTTGTTGTCCGTCGTCCAAAACGGACAGTGCCCGGTTGACAAAGCTTTTAGCCAATGCTGGATTATCACCGTCCAACGCGTCGGCGGCATCGTTCAGATAGCCCAGAATACGGCATTGATCGCAACCGAATGCCTGATTCACAAAGACGTTCTTGAAGCGATTGGTTTCAAGTTTTTTGGCCACGTCTTTAACCCACTCAGCCGTAATGTTCTCATCGGCCGCTGGAGCCAGCCAAGGTGCCGCCATACCCGGTAAGGGGAGAATCAATGCAATGGAGCTAAATATTCCCGCTATACAAGACATAAATATGATCCAACTTTTCATGATAATCGGCCTCCTGGTTTACATGATGCCAAGCAGCGATTAGTAGTTAAAAATCCCGCTCTCATCTGCTCCTTCATACATTTGACCGACCTCATACTCACGCAACCTTTCCCGATTGCTATGGTGGTAGTCGGCCGGCAGTTCGTAATAGTCGAAGAACCAATCGTCATCGTACAAGCCATCGTCGAAAAATCCGCCCGAATAGGCGGAAGCCGATGTCATGAAGGCAGGCGTCATAACAATCATCAGCATGAATACGAAGGCGCAGCAGAACAGGCCGACAAACCGTTTCATCGCGGACCTCCTTTTCTTTTATGGATTGCAATGGACCCGGCGATCACTATTCCGAAGACTCAGTTTCGGTATCGGATGACTTCGAAATAGACGTCACCGACCCGTCAGGTCTGACTTGCGCCTGGATGCGGTCGCCCACATGCAGGCCGTGAGTCAAATCCTCAGCCACCAGTAGGTGTACTTCTTGTCCGCTTGGATCTCTCACGATATAAAAGCCATCGCGATCGATATTGAGCACCTCGCCCTTCACAACGACTTCACCGCGGATCCCTCGCGAGCCGCCCTCGGAGCTGGCACCTTGTCCCTGCCGGCTGGCCGGCATGGCGTACAGAAATTCCCTTTCAATGTGAACCGTCTGACCTTGGGTGGTCACCTTCTGAGCAAGAACAAACGGCTTGCCGCTCAACCGGACCATCGGCCCTTCTACGGAAATCTCCTGGCCATATGCGAGATTCATGTCCTTCAAAGATGCTTTTTCTCCAAGATCGGCGACAATTTGTTTTCCCTCTTTGGTCAAGATCCTCACGACTTGATGGCTCTCGTCCCCTCCTTTGACTTTCAGCTCTTTCATGATCGCGATCTTCCCGTTTACCGCTGTTGTCGATTGACGCGAATTTTGCGTCGGCATCCGGCGATGTATGCGTATCGTGTCTCCATCGACATTGATTTCACGAGCAAATATCACACGACGGTCATTGACCCGCGCTACCGGCCCACGCGCCGAAATCAAGTCGCCGGCCCGGAGTTTCACGTCGCGAAATTGCTCGGCGGGTCCCAAATCCGCCACGACGCGACGTCCCTGTGTAGTGGTCAGTAAAACGGCCAGATGTTCCTGTCCGGTTCCACGTATGACCACCTTCTTGACCCGTTCAATCTCGCCGGTCACTTGCTTCCACGATGTCCTGGATTTGTCGTACGTGGGCGATTGCTGATCGCCACCCAAGTTCAACGATTTACTCATCGACTGATCTCGTAACGGGTACCTCCCTTCCAAGGTTTCGGATTGCTGTGACCACGCATCAGCGGTATAGCAGACGGTCAACAATCCAAGACTCACAAGCGATAACGCGACACGAAGTAATAACTGTGTCATGGTGTATTCCCCTTCCCTCCGCTCGATATGGAGATAAACAAACGCGCGAAGATTCGCGGATCCCCTCATCGCACAAGGCCTAAAAGAATTCTTCTCAGTGTCATTGATGGCTACAGCCTATCGCACCGGAAACAATGCCGTTGCACTCAGGCAATCGATAAATTTCGCAAAGGCCATACCAAGGTGGCGTGGCGATTGCTTGGCATGGCTATCAACTAATTCCCTAACGTTTTCCGGATAAATCGAGATACGAAAATGTCTTTGCCTATCGGGAGTGGACACACAGTCTCAGTACACCGAACAACTTGTTCGTGAAGGACGCTCTGTCTCGGATAGAGGCATTCCAAGCCTGGGCACCAATGTTGCGTTCGGCATCTACAAAGAAGGATCGAGGGAAGGAAATTGTAGGCAGTGAAATGTCGCGGCTATCTCGAGCCGATCGCGACGACGGTTGTTGTGCTGTTGATTGCACAATTGGTCAAGGGCGCAAAGCGAACCAGGATGCTACTGGAGATGGCCGTTCTGTTTTGTGAAAGGGACAACCTGTCCGATCACGATACATTGTGCCGTATCGCGAGT
>NZ_JBLYIG010000602.1:0-5986 GCF_049222245.1 Nitrospira sp. BLG_2
CCCATCAATCGAGCACGAAGAGGCTGAGTCGGTGACAACGGACACCATCTGCCGTCACCCCCGGGCATCCAACCGGGGCAGAATTTCGTACTCCAAGAGATCCGCCAGACGAATCTGATCTTGATCCGTCCGCGCTTCCAAAAGCTGCTGGACCCAAGGCGTCAAGGTGGAGACTCCTGTCCCCGCTTGCATGGTAGCCGACGCTCCGTCTACAAATTCGAGATAATCCGCCAGCTGCCCCAGCCAGGCATCGAGCGCGGAAAGCGGCGCCCGTCCGAATCGAAGCGCCGAGAGCAAGGCCGAACCCTCGGTTCGCAGAGTCTCTGCGTACTTACTTATTGACCCTTCGGCAGCTCGTATAAGCTCCGGCACCGGCTGGGACACCGCCGTCAGCTGCCGAAAGCGCGCGACTGATTCGGCGAGAAACGCAGGGTCCAAGTCACGATCCGTGATCGTACGATGGTCGAGCTGCAGTTTGGTCACGATACGAGATCGGGCATGAGCACGTTCACTGACTTCCGTCAGCACATTTACCATCGTCAAGGGGGCGTCGACTTCCCAGTGGTCTTGATCGAGCGTGATTTGCATGGGTCGGTCTCCTCTCATTCGATGCCTGCATACGACACAGCTACGATTGAACTTGGGGCGGACGCTTCTCGCAAGGACGCGAGGTGGGACGCCACGAATTCAGTCTCGCGGCGCCAGCGATGATACGCCGCCGCGTGATGCTTCGCCATTCGCCCCAGCCCTTGCACATTGTCCTGATGCAACAGGCGGAGCGCGGCCGTAGTTAGCGGCTTTGTAGCCCACGTCGCCATACCGGCCTGAGCCACCTTCTGACGTTCCTCCGCTTGCGCCCGCTGCAGCGCTTGGATGGATTGGACTGGAAGCGGCGTTTGTCCGGTGAGCCGCACAATGTGGTCTGCCCGTCGGCAAAGATTGTTGAGCGGCGGCATCATCGCCCGAATACACGCCACTCCCTCTCCGATGTCCGGGACAAGACTATTTAGTGTCGGCAGCCGGCTCGGCCGGCCGGTGAACGACTCATACCAGCGGCGGCGCCAGAAGGCCGCATACCACGCCACCGTTGCATCTTCGCGACCGGAGACGAGTTCAAAGCTGCCCAATTGATCCGCATCGACACCCGACCGATACAAGCGATAGCCCGGCATGGCCAAGGGCAACGGGCCCTGTCCCACCACATGCAGCATGACATCGGCGACCGCGTCGACCGGCAGACGCTCTTTACAAGCGTGGTGCGAGCAGACCTGATCAAACCCGCATGGTGCGCACTCGAGATCCGGCTGGAGAACCCAATGTCCCGGCCCATACGGACCGGTCTCCTGAAAATCCACGTGACCGACCGACAGATCAATGACTGGAATCTGTACGCTCACGGCCAAATGCATCGGTCCTGTATCGTTTGTAAGCAGCAGACTGCACCTCGCGAGGAGGGCGACAAGCTGCGTGAGCGTCGTTTGTCCGACGGCATTCTTAATCGCGCTGCGCCCATTCGCCTCTCGATATGTCCGAATGACGTGGGCGATCGTGTCCTGTTCCGATGACGATCCGATGAACAAAATCCCGCCATCCCAATGCTTGCTGAAGCGAGCCAGCGTCACACCGAAATGCTGTGGTCGCCATGCCTTCATGACATCGCTCGCGCCTGCCTGAACCGCGATCCATTTGCTCTCCGCCCCATTCGGACCAGACAGAAAACGTACAGCCCAGTCTGTACTTTCAGCCGGCGCCGTCACATACAGTGGCGCAAATGAGCCCGGCCTGCTTCCACCCATTGCGTAGATGTCGACGAGGTTGAATCGATTGATCCGGCGGATCTGATGAATATCGGTAAAGTACGCCATCCAGGGATTGTCGATGACCGTACCGCCGTCCCAAGCGCTCCGGGCGCCGCGGATATCAGTCGCGCCGATATAGTCAGCCAGGAGCGCGCTGGATCGTTTGAACGTAAGATTAATGATCCGATCGTAGCGACGCTCTTGCAAATCGTTGGCCCACGATGCGACCTCTCGATACAGCGTAACGATATCTTTGACGCAGGCCCTACTCTCCTCGATCAAAGTATGAAAGTCATAGGCAATGATGTCGCGCAAGCCGTTCAACATGGACGCGACCGGCGCGAATTGACGATCCACGACGAGGTCTACCGCCACGCCGGGCCATTCGTCTCGAAGGCGTGCCAACAGGGTGCCCATCTGCACGAGATCGCCCATCCGCGTGACATTGATGATCAGGACCTGCCGCGTCATACGAGATCTCTCATTTCCGCTCGATAACTATCCAGCATCAAGACCAGCAGTTCCTCTCGCGCCAGTTCATGTCCCGCGCCTTTCGCCTTGATCTGGGCCGCGACGTCTTTGAGCTCCACCCGCTGATCTGGAGGAAATCGCCGAAGGATCGCCACAAGTTCGGTGGGCGCATCCACACGTTGCGTTAACGCGCCGGCGTTACGATCGCCGCGTATCATGGTTCCTATGCGATCGGGCTGATGTATACCGATCGTAGCCAAGAGTTCTCTCATGCGATGTTCGTACGTATGCTGCGCGAGCACGCGACGACGCGCGGCCTCAGCGATCTCGCGCCGACCGGTCGCATCGTCGAGCCAGGTTCGGATGAGCGACGGGACTTCGGCCGCCATGGTGAACCGGATCATCTCATTGGTGGCAAAGAGATCGGACAAGAGTGATCGCTCGTCGACCAGCTGAAACGCACCGCAAGCAGCCAATTCGAATGTCCGAGGATTGACGAAATCAGCCTCCGGATCGAGTCCATCACCGGCACAGGAATGAAGATTCAGGTTGATGGACGTGGCGTTGAAAATTTTCATGCAGGCCTCCATATCGATGCGGGCGCCGCCGCGCTGGAGCACCGAGGTGAGACCATCCGCGCCTTCCCATTCATTGCCCCAGAGCTTGAACGACCAGTCGTTCGATAACCACCGGGGAAGCAAGGTACGCCGATTGGCGTAACCGGCTCCGACGAACGACACATCCGCGCCGTACTCGTCCTGTTCAGCAACGGTGAGCCTCAGCGGTCGATGCAGGGCGGGATCGGCCGCCATCGGCAGATAGGTGATATGGCGCGCCCCTGCCCGCTTCAGCGCTTCAAAACACGAGGCCTGCTGGATGACGAACCAATAGTCATACCCGCCTGCCAATTGCCGCCAGTAGGTCAGATGTCGGTAATTTTCGACGAACCACATCGCGGTGAGAAATTTTTTCTTGCGTAGATGCTCGAGTACGGCCAGATTCATCGGCGCCTGGGCGAGCGCCAACACAAGGTCCGGCGGATCTTCGGCGAGATGCGTGACAACGCCTACACTCAGCATATCAGCAAACCGGCTCTGCATTGTGAGACGATGGCGAGGCTCGTGATAAACCCCGAACGCCTCGTAACTCGCATGATGCGGATTCTGATCCAGCCAGCTGACCCGATGGCCCAGCGATTCCAGCGCTGCGACCGTATGGCGTGCGATCCCAAGCGAGCCGCCATAGATCGGCCCGACGACGGCGACATGAAGCCGGCCGGCCTGCTTGGCCGCTATGATCCGTCGGAGCCCCGCTTCCAAATCGCGATGAGCGTCGCTGTGCAGACAAGCAGCCGGCCCATACGTCATGAACCGGAGCGGCGCCGACTTTGCGGCCAACTCCTCTGCCATTGTCACCGGCGTTCCCCACATCCATTCGACACTGTCGATCCAGGCCCCCAGAGGCCTAATCATCGCGGCGTCCTTGAGTTCAGCCACATTGGGTACGATGACGGCCAGCATCGTCCCTTGCGGCTTCAGAGCAACCAAGGCTTCGACGTGATATAGCAAGCCGACGCCGAGCACGACTCCGAGCTCGCCGGCTTTCCATTCGTGCAATTGGGTTTCGGCCCAAGCTTGGGCTTCTTTACGCGGATCGTATCCGCTATGGACCCACCGTCCTCCGCGCGTAGCCGATGGACTCCCCTCTCGAGAAGGCACGACTGTCAGCAGACCACCAGAGATTTCCTGCGTAGCCTGGACAAGCGCTGGATACCGCTTGCGGAGACCTTCGAGATTCTGCGCCAGATAGTTCATGAGAGAGCCGGCTCCAGTTCATGCCAGAGTACTTCACGTTCACGCGGTGGAATGGCTGATTGGCCGACTGGCGCATAATAGGCGCCCCATGTATCGCAGTGGCTTGTCCAGACACTCCAGCCTACGGGCGCATGGTGCCCCTGCTCATGTATCGCGGCAATGGTTTCGTCTATTGGCCAGGTCTCGTTCTTCCTCTCTAATCCCTCGGCTTGCCATACGACATGATGGAAGCCGTACGGTCCCGTTTCATGGACTCGTGCTCGAGCAAAATACAAACCGATCACTGGCCTGCCGAGGGCCGCAGCGAGATGCAGAGGACCTGTGTCCGAACCGATGACTCTATGGCATCGAGCGAGAACTGCCGCGAGTTGAGACAGCGAGGTGCGACCTGTCGTATCCCAAATCCGTCCCAAAGCCGATGACGGCAGCGACGCTTGCATCTCCGCGGCTCGTTCTCGTTCTGTGCCGACAAGTACAACACGGCCTTGCGGCATGGATGCAAGAAATGAGGTCATCCACCGCCGCCACACCTCCATGGGCACAAATCGCTCGGCCTCCCCGGCTCCCACAATGAGCGCGATCCACGGAGCGCCCTGTTTGCCGATAGGTTCCAAATCGCCAGGCAATCGGACTGCGGGAGGATCGAGCATGACGACACACCCTGGCGGAGAGACTCCGCAGAGTCCGCAAAATGCATCAGCCAGGTGCACACGCTGTCCCAGACGCCGCTGCGCCACATCGCGTACGTAGGCTGCCCAAGGTGTCAACGTCTCACCGAGCGGCCCATGCAGAAATGGTCCCTTGACCTTACGAGCAAGTAAGGCGCCGGCCACGAGCGCCCGGCGATGTTGGTTGAGAACATAGGCGCAGTCGTACGGATCCGGTGCTAATGCGGTCAGCGATGCAGCGACTTCCACAAGATGCTCCGCCCGTAGGTCCTGCTGAGCGGCCAGCGCACGCCGTTGCCAGGCCGCTCCGTCCCACTCGAGAACCTTCTCGATGCCTGGAAACAGACGTCCCACTTCGGAAAGATGAGACGGACAGAGCAGATCGAATTGCGTCTCGGGATAACGGGCGTGGAGCTGCGTGATCGCCGGCAGCGATTGCAGAAGGTCACCAAGTCTCGCCAATTGTATGACTAGTGCCCGTGACATTCTTCCTATCACCTATCTGACCTGAACCGATTGAAGACTCTTTCAGATCCGAGATTTAACCGACTCTGCCGGAATAAGATGGTGAATCAATTCATCATTCGCCCCCTCCGTCAGGAGCACGGCTTGTTTTCCTGCAATCATCTGGCCGAGTTGATCTAAGCCATCGTAATCCGGCGAAAGCGTCCGAAGTGCATCGCATTCCCGGCGAGCGGCCTCGATTCGCTCACCCCTCAGCAACACGCCGGCAAAGGCAAATCGCACGGCTAAGTCGCCAGGATTTCTTGTTACATATCGATGTAATTGCTCACCCAACTCTTGCCAACGGTTTTGCGCCGTGCCGGCACGGAGCAGCCAATGGATCGCCTCGGCATCATCGGGATTTTCAGCCAACACCTCGAGAAACCGTTCCCAGGCTCCTTGTGTGTAGGACCTTCCCATTGCCGCCATCCCCATTCCCATTAGACATTTTTTGCGATCGGCGCCTTCCTGCCGTGCCGAAGCGAAAGCACGCTCCGCCTGCTCGTATTGTTCCCGTTGCATGCAGAGAATGCCTTTGAGCAAGAGTCCTTCCGCATGGTTCGGTGAAGATGAGAGCAACGATTGCAGATGGCTGTCGGCACCTTGCAAATCCTTTTCCTTCAGTAAGGAGCGGATGAGCGACAGTCGTTCATTCGGAGCTTCTTCCAGGGCAAGATAACGGGAGAGGAAGGATTGTCGCAGTGTCGGTTCCTGTAGATGTTCGCAGACA
>NZ_JBLYIG010000603.1:0-2325 GCF_049222245.1 Nitrospira sp. BLG_2
TTTTTAAGAAGCTACAAGTGGTCAGATTCTTAGACAAGAAACGCCAGGCTTACATTTATCTCGCCTATAGCGATCGAGTGATCGAAGGTTCGCCGCAAAATGCCATCTCCACCGTGCCGATCCAATCCTGGCCGAGTCGATAAGGGCCAGAAAACAAGCTAGATAGTCTTGGGCTCGCGGTTTTTTCGCACCCTTTGGCAAGTTGAGAACCCTGCCCTTCCTGCAAGATCTTCCTTCAATCGTTCAAGCTGTCGCTCTTCTATGGGACTCACGCGAATACAGCGCTCGGCCGGCAGTCCGGACAAATCGTCCTGAATGTCGTCAATCCAGAACCAGGGTCTTCCGTCGAGCTTGGACACCGCTTCACGAAGCCATGTTTCTTTGTTCGCATAATTGGTCCAGTTCCCATAGGTCGAAGATTTCATCACATCTTCGAGGTACAGGGATCGAAGCAGACCGTGGACACGATCCCTTTCCCATGCGGTCAGCCAGACCAGGTCAAAGTGTTCACAGGCCCATCGCAACCACGAGCTCACGCCCGGCCGTAGTTGATACTCGCCCGCGTACTCTCCAAACAACACTCCATCGATGTCATGAAAGAGGATCGGCTTCATCATAGCAAGTGTAGCACTCGGCTCACCTACGTCACCTGACAGCGATTAGGCTCAGCACGTGGGTATCGTTACACTTTATTCAACAACGGTTCCGGATCCTCTATCTCCCCAGGGAGAGATGGCGTTACCGAGTTGGTGGCCATCTCCCCGAAGAGAATCCCGCCACGAGAACGGAGGCAAGTTAGGACCCCTACCGATCAGCGACGCCTGGGGCGAGCAAAAGATTGACCGGCAGTTTTTCTTCGATGGAATAGGGGCTCGCCTTGTTCTCTTTGACCCACCGCTTTTCAGCCGCTGATTCAAACGGCGGGGCAGGTTCGCCTTGCAGAGACCATAAATCGCACGGGGTCTCATCGATGGAAATTTCCCAGTCATACCCTCTGTCCTTCACAAAGGGGGCGATGACTCGATCGAGCGTTCTGACCCACCACTCTCTGATGACGGGACCCGGCAGTGTCCGGGCGATCTGGTCGATCTTAAAACGGATAAATCGGTCATGCGGCTCGCCGCCCACAAAGCAGGAGCCTGCGGCCATCTCTTCGAATACAAAAACTACGTAAAACTTTGGAATCGGGATGCCGGCATAGACCTCCGTGACTTCCCGGGCCAGTTTTTTCTTGTCTTCCGCCGTGAATGCCCCGGCGGGATGATACACCTTCCATAATGGCATGACTGCGTCCCTCCTCTATGAATGGAACAGACCAAATAAATTCTGTGGAATGTGAAACACCTGCGAGTCAACCATCCTCCTTTCTCCTGCTTACCCGCGTAGACTCGCGCTTTGGATGCCCGTCCGAACGCTCGACTCGTGGAAATCGCTTGGTGCCGGGATATTGCTTTTTTCCCCATGCGAGGATCGCTTCCAGGATCGGCTCGAGCGCCTTTCCCTTTTGGGTCAATACATACTCGTAACGGAGGGGGTTGCGCTGGTAGATCCGCCGACGAATAAGACCACCGGTCTGCAACCTTTTCAGTCGCTCGGCCAGGATGTTTGAAGCCATTGCTTCAGGAGAGGATAAGAACTCCTGATAGCGTCTCTTGCCCAGCACCAAGTCCCGAATCACCAGCAGCGTCCATTTGTCTCCCAGAAGATCCAGGACATTGGTGATCGGACAGGAGGACCGTTTAAATCTCATCGTATGGCTCCATTATCAAACGGTACGGACAGCCTATCTTAGTAACTTGCAAAATGCAAGTTACTCGATTTGATGGAAGGGCGCAGTAATTGACCTGACACCGATCTCTCATTCCCAAAATCATTCAAGGATTGCTCATTTCTCTTGCGCCGGCTGACAAAACATTGACGGCTTGAACTCTTTCGCACCGTCAATTTTCCAACATTGGTTGCCACGTGAAACTACGTATCATGCAGAATCCTTGAAATACTGACATATGACACTCTGGCGCAGCTCTTGCTTAAGTTCGTCATCAGCTGTGAACGGCGCCAACCTGGGAGGGATCAATGGAATGTCCGAAGTGTAAGGGACTGATGATGCTGGAGCGGTTCTCGGATTTCTTTCTCGTGTTTTATGCCTGGAAATGCCTCAATTGCGGCGCCATCATCGACCGCACCATTTCAAATAATCGCCGGAAGAGTCTGGCTGCGCGAGACTCTCAGACCGTTGCCGCGAGCTAAGAGGATCCTCGCTCGGAGCGTGAGGCACTCCGACTCAGTATGCAACGCGGCCCCCTGCGTTGGTAACGACGCCTG
>NZ_JBLYIG010000604.1:0-9908 GCF_049222245.1 Nitrospira sp. BLG_2
GGGTGAGCGATTTCTATCGCGGCTACAGCTTCCCTGCATTCGCGATCACATCGAGTCTTTCCCGAATATCATCGGGCGTCATGTGGGATTCAATTACTATTCGTATTCCGCCGGCGACTGTCTCTTGACTCATGACGACACGAATCAAGGTCGGCTCGTAGAGGGCCGTCGAGTGCCGCAACGCCGGATTGCGGTCGTCACGTACTTCCATGAGGAATGGCAGCCTGACTGGGGTGGGGAATTGATTATTTATGAGCGACGAGCAGATCGTGATGGGGGGCATATCAATCTTACACCGACCCACTGTATCGAACCTCGCCCGGGATCGCTTGTCATGTTTACCGTCCCCCGATTCCATCGGGTCTGCCGCGTCGACCCCACGGCTGGTCAACATCGGCGGTTATCGATTGCCGGATGGTTCATGACGGAACATATATAGCAAATTAACAGGTTAAGGCTGAGGTGAAGTTAGAGAGAATTCGATGCTCTTTGCTAAACCACGAGCCGTGGCTTTAACCTGCACCGAGTTCACCCGAACCAGTCGGTATCATTAGCCGCAGCCGCGCGAGGCTGGTTTTCTACTGCACTGGTCGGCGCCGGCTGTGCGAGTACGGTGTGCACAAGGGTGATTAGGCGGTCACGCTCGAACGGCTTGGCCAAGAACGGGAACGTTCCTCGCTTGATTCCATGGCTGGCAAGGTCCGTATCGGGATTCCCCGACATTAAAATGATGCGGAGACCGCTCCGCATTATGGTTGCGCGAACTGCTAGTTCATGACCGTTGACGTGCGGAAATTGGTTGGCGATTGAGGCGAACTGAAAACCCGGCGGAGGTAGAACCATATCCGTGAGCAGGAGGTCGATCGGTCCTTGATGCTGCGAGCAGATCTTGAGCGCTTCGGAGCTTTCCTCGGCACCCAGCACAGCAAACCCTGCTTCTTCAAGAAATACTTTACAGAGGTTGACGACTGAGAGTTCGTCATCGACGACGAGGATAGTCGGCGAAATCCCTGATGATCGACCATCCCGCTGCGCATCCATGCGAGGTCCTCCCGCTTCCATCATAGTGCCGAACATTTCCCACAGCGAGGGAAACTTCCATTTTGGCAAATGTCCCGGTAAACGGTTCACAGAGAAGCTACCTAGCTCCCTCGGCTCTTGAGTGCCTCAAGCCGGTTCTTATCCAGACTGACGTGCAGCGATTTGTCCTGGGTGACGACAATCGCTCCCTGCGCTTGGCCCTTCGCTTTCTTGACCCACTTGCGCCGCGTGTAGATGACATCGCCTTTGCCGCTTTTCTTGAAATCACTATAGAGGAGCGCCAACATGGCGGCGTCACGGAGGGTTTCCGATGGAGGATCGGTTCCTTTGCTTAATCTCACGACGACGTGAGACCCTGGTGTCCCGCGAGCGTGCAGCCACAGATCGTCGCTCTTGGCGAGGCCGAACGTCAGCTCATCATTTTCTCGGGCATTGCGTCCGACAAAGATCAGCAGCCCATCTGTCGAGATAAACCGACGAAACGGGCCGCGTCGCCGATCCGTAGCGAGAGGACCCTTACTGATTGCTCGAACGGTGGTGGCTTTGTTCGAATGGGCAAGAGGCATGGCAGGTGGAGTCCACGTTCCTTGCTCAATGTATGTGATTTCCTGGCACAGCCGTTCTATGCCATGCACGGCTCGCTCGATACGTGGCTTGAGTTCGCGTTCGGCGGCAAGATATTTTCGATGCTTCCGAAAGTAGTCGTCCATGTTTCTCTGAGGTGATTTCATGGGGTCGAGTGGAATCGTGATGTGGGGAAGCCTGTCATCGAAGTAATCTGTCATCTCAACATGGTCGGTTCCCTTCATAATCGCACCGAGGTTGGCCTTGATCAATTCTCCATACCGGGCATAGTCGCGATAAGCGGTTGCTTTTGATAGGTCGTTCCGCCAGGCCTCAATCAATCGCTGCTCCCTTTTAAGCATTTTCTTGAGGGCACGCAGGCGCTCTTGTTTTATCCGGTCGATGGTCTGTGTGGCCTCCTGTTCACAGTAATACGCATCGATTGCTTCTGAAACAGGAAGCTTGCCTGCAACCCTGCCTGCGAAACGGCTGGGGGTTGTTTCGTGATGGCTGTTGCGTTGAGGTGGTGAAGTATATGCTTGGCCGGTCGGATGGTGACGGGAGAGGTCCCTTAGTACTCGGCCGCCGGCATCGAGGACCAGGATATTTGCCTTGTTGCCGGTCAATTCGCATACGATTGCGTGTGCGCCCTCTCTCCCGGTGATCTGTAATTCCACGATACGGTCATTCCCGACCTGACGAATATCGTCGATTTTTGCTCCTTGGAAATGGGCTCTGAGAAACTGGCAGAACGGTGGAGGCGTTTGAGGATTGGTTGAAGAGCGTGTGGTGATGTGCAAACGAGCGAAGTCCGGATGGCAGGAGATCAGCAGCCGATGTGTCTGTCCCGGCACGCGTACATCCAGCACCAACGTACGGTCCGTAGGCTGCTGGATCTTTTGGATCCAGCCGCCACGCAGGAGAGGAGAAATTTCCGTAAGGACCTCCGCCACATCCGATGCGGTCAACATAACGAATCCATGCCACTGTTTGCTTGAAGGCTCGACCTGCGCCTCAGTCTGGTCTCATGAGGGCAATCCGGTTACATAATCTGTGCCGTTCTTCCGTCAGCACTGTACGATCTGCTGTAAAAACCCGCAAGGTGTCATGAAGGTTTTGACATCATCATTGAGTACCTGAGGCAATCCATGAATGCTGGTGGTCACGCCGAGCCGAGGAGGCTTCTAGCTTGCGCCCACTCTCACGCTACGCTAGAGTCCTCTCGGCATTTCACGCGTAGTCGTTCGCCATGCTCCTTCTCGATTCGCAGCAGCTTGCGCAATTACAAAATGAGTTTCGTCTTTCGATGCGACGGCTGTTTGTTGATCTGTGCCGAGAACTGCACGCCGACCACGCTGATCGGGCTCGGGAATTTGGTCTTCTCACCGCCTTCTTTGACAGCCTTTGCTCAAGCTTCAAGCCGGAGGCCTATTCGAACTGGAAAGTTGTCGGGTGGATCGAGACGCTGAATGATCTCGTATATTTTTTGGATGTGCTCAGTCAGTTAAGGAGTGAACCCGAGCGACGTGAGTTTGCAGAACAATTGTTGGACAAGTGTCAGGAGAAGCTTTTTGAACATGGCTATCTGGATGATCTCTTTCCGAAGGGACAACCTAAAGCGAGTGGATTAGAGATGCGACTGTTCGCGCTGTGCCGAAAATTGGCACAGGAATTGGCTCAGGAGTCCCTTTGGTTTGACCCGGCATTGCCGGGTCAATGGTGCCACCAACGGAAGATAAGGCATTGGGATGTGCCGGGAACCTTGACCGACAACTTTGAGCGCGGAGAACCGGCCGGAGCGATTGCGGTTGATATAACGGGAGCGTGGTGCCAGCCACCAAAAAATGTTCGGCGGGCGATGCGGCCTCACCCCTCGGGGCGTGTGGTGTATCGAGTCGAGCCGACCGGCATAACGGTGAAGGCCGGTAAGATTATTTCTCCGATCTGGTCGGGTTGGGGAGGAGCGGGACAGTGGCAATGGGAGTACCATCCGCCCACCATCGCAGCCCATAGCGATCGTGAGCTTCTCACCGTCGGCCCGACGCTAGTCTATAGCAAGAATCGCCAGCCGAGGACCGTGAAGCCTACTGACCGGCGACTGGTTGCACGAATCGCCCGCGCTTGGCAAACCATCCGGTCGGCTTGGCCTGAAGGTCATAGTGTGCTGAGGCTGTTGACCTCTCGCATTGTTCCGCTGCAGGCGAAGGGGGTGGTCAGCTTCAGCTACAGGCATCGGCCTGGACTGTCATTCATCAACTGTTTCGATCGCGGCAAGCTCGATCTGATTGACGACCTGATCCATGAAAACAGCCATCACCACTTGAATCTTCTGCTGCGGAAATATGTCATGTATCATGGGGACCATAACCAACGGATCTTCTATTCACCGTGGCGGCGGAGTCTCCGGCCGTTGCGCGGCATTCTTCACGCGACCTTTACGTTCACCATGGGTGCGCTCTTATTTCATCGACTTTCGTCTTGGGCTTCGGGACGAGGCGGGGCGGCAAGATGGAAGAAGGCCGGTCTTACACAGCGAGACTTGCACCGCGCACGGTTTCGCTGTGTGGAAGAAGTCGAATCCCTCCGCTATTCGCTGCAAGACTTGCGCTATGCCGATCACCATCTCGGGTGGCTTACCGGTTCAGGCCGGCGCTTGGTCGGGCTGCTGACCGAAGCGATCGATCAGATCGAATGTCAGAGTAAGCGATTCAAACGAGAAGTGTATCGCGGCACTTTCGGTCCTGCGCTGCAGAAGCATATCAGAGAACTCCAACGAGCTCGCCGAACCTACGGACCGGTTCGATTGAGTAAAGCCTGACAGTAGAAGCCGTTCTATTTCTTGACGATCAGTCCAATCGGAGTAGACTCGATCGCAAGGGGTGAGATTATGTACGGCTTGGAAGGGATGCATCATGTAAAAATTGCACGGGCTGTTCTACATGGGTGGTTTTGCTGTGTGACGCTGGTTGCCAGTGTGATCGCCGCAGGCGCGGCAACGATTGAAAATCCAAAGGCAATCAAGGTCGAAAAACTGCTCACTCTTATCCGAGTCTCAGAACTAGAGTCGGAATATGACTCACTCACTCAGAAATATGTCAGTGAATATGAACAACAGATAAGAAAGTCCATAGCGAGCACCTATCCGAACCTGGCTGGTGAAAAGAAGAAGGACATCGAACGGCTTCTAGACGCATTCTTGAAGGACATCAGAACATCGATAGGGCAAGTTGAGACTCTCCATGATCATTTGAAGCATGCGTATTCGAGGACTTTTGGCGAAGAGGAATTGGACCGCCTCATTGCGCACTATTCCTCTCCGCTCGGTGAAAAGGATGCGGGAATGAAGAAGAGTGCGGCCATCGAATACAATAAAATGTGGACGGCTCAATTCATGAGCCAATACAAGGCTCGAGTCGAGAAACTATTTCAGGTAATCGCCGTGGTCGCGAGGGGCAAAGGGAAGCAGGGAGCCTAGCGGCATAGCGGATCACGAGAGACGACGATAGACTACAGCATTTTTCTCCATGACGCGTCTTGCCGCAGCACGAAAGGATTCGGCTGGTTGGCCGATGAAGTCGTTGATGCCGAGTCGGGCTATCTGTTCAAGGGTCAACCTGCCGGGTACATGGCAGGTTTTACGGTTTGCTAAGGTTCTACTGTCACATCCACAAACGCCGGTAAACTATCGGCCCCCATCTTATCCGTTACGCGTAGTTTGAAGCGATATATCCGTGGCTCTGAAACGGCTGGGGCGAGGAAGGAAGTCTCTGAGTTATTGGCGTCGAGCAGCGAAATCTTGCTGCCGCGCACTTGGCTCCAGCTATAGTAGAGAGCTTCTCCTTCCGGATCACGGCTCTTCAGCCCGCTTAGTTTTACCCGAGAACCGGCCTTGACGGTTTTGTTCATGCCGGCATCGGCGACCGGCGGTTCATTCGGCTCGTCGTTCACGGTCACGTTCACATCGAGAGAAGCTTGCTTGCCGCGATTGGTTACGGTGATCGTAGTCTTCCCGTTGCCGGCGATTTGAAGCAAACCATTCGCCATTACCCTAATAACCTTATCATTGGAAGAGGTGTAACTAGTTCCGCTGGCCTGTGTGCTGATGCGCCGGGTGACGCCGTCGGCAAAGTCGGCGACGACCGGGAGTTCGAAAATCTTTCCCAGCGAGTCTACATGGCCGAAGGCGGAGGACTGTCCTGCTCTGCCGAGTTGCAAGGGCTTCTCTGTGTCAAAATCAATAGTTGTAAGGGCGGCAGTGGGTTCAACCTTCACAATGACTTCATCGAAGACAGACTTGGTCTCTAATCGTCCACGGGGGATTTCGGCCACAGCCAATAGACGCATCGGCCCGATGCTATTCGATGGTACTTTCAGTGGGCCGCCAAAGGCGGGTTCCTGTTCGGCTGAGCTGGCCATCGCTACCGGCGCCACGATGGAGCCGATGGCCGTTGAGTCATCCTGTTCGACCAACACCTCGTCCTGTTCACCGTACCAGTAGTAGCGGACCGTGACGATGCCGGTATCCTTCCCAAGATCCACATGCGCGGTCACGGTGTTCCCAGCGGAGAGGTCCGTTCCAGCAGTCGGTTCTGTTATTTTGAATGCCAGTGTCTGCAGTGGCAGGCAAACGCAAAAAGCAAAAATGAGAAAGAGAGAGTCTCGAACACGCATTTGGCGATTGATCGGTGACGTGTGATGATTCACGGTCACCGCGTCAGGTGATAGGGAACATCGATGAGAATCACTCGATCTTTGAAGAGCAGTGAGGCTTTCAGCATCAGGGCCCGCTGGTTGTGCAGAATGTTCTGCCACCATCTTGCCGGAAGAATTTCCGGTATCACGACCGTGATCCACGTGTTAGGGTCCTTCTCAAGCACTTCTTCGACGTAGTCCAGTAACGATCTCAGGACAGAGCGGTAGGGCGAAGAGAGCGCGATCAAATTGACTCCTCCGCCCCATTGAGCCCACTGGATTTTGACTTTGGCGCTTTCTTCCGGATCAAGATCCACATAGACGGCACGAACTTCACCAGGCCGACTTCTGGCATAGTCCAGCGCTCGGACGACGGCGCGATTCAAACCGCTGATCGGGATGATCACGATATTGCGCCGAGGTAACGGAGGTCGTTCCCCTCGGCGGTCCAGGGCGATCTGTTCAGTAACAGCCTTGTAGTGCGAGCGAATCCCTTGAAACATCAGAAGGAGGATGGCGATGAGCAGGAATACGATCCAGGCACCCTGTGTGAGCTTGGTGCTGGCGATAATAATTGTCGCGATGCCGGTGGTCAGGGCGCCGACCCCATTGACGATCAGTTTGGTCTGCCAGTGCGGGCCTTTTTTGACGAGCCATCGTTTCACCATGCCGGCCTGCGAGAGGGTAAATGACACGAATACGCCGATCGCGTACAACGGAATCAGCGCGTGAGTATCCCCCTCGAATACGACGAGCAGGAGGCAGGCGAAGACTCCAAGGATGACGATGCCGTTTGAAAAGACCAGGCGATCGCCGAACGTCGCCATTTGATGCGGCATGAATCCGTCACGCGCAAGAATCGATGCCAACTGGGGGAAGCCGGCGAAGGCACCGTTCGCGGCCAAGATCAGGAGGGCCATAGTGCCAATCTGCACGGCATAGTAAATGACACCGGTACCGAATGTGAGATGGGCCAGCTGAGAGATAACGGTTTCGTCGGTTTTGGGGAGGATGCCATGGTGGTAAGCCATCCAGCTGATTCCTATGAACAGCGACGCCAGAATAGCAGACATCCAAAGCATGGTGGTTGCGGCATTTTTGGATTCTGGTGGCCGAAAGGCTTTGACCGCGTTTGAGACAATTTCCATCCCGGTGACTGCCGAGCAGCCTGCGGCAAATGAACGGAGGATCAAAAACAAGGTCAGGTTTTCTACTTCAGCGAGGCTTGCTATAGGCGGAGATCCCGTGGGATCGGATAAGGACCGGACTGTTCCCACGACGACGAGTAGGCCCAATGCGACGATGGCGAAATAGGTTGGGACGGCGAAGAACTTGCCTGATTCGCGAACTCCACGCAGGTTCATCACAATAATGAAAAGAATGGCGACAAGTCCCAATGCTTCACGGTGTATGAAGAGCGATGGAACTGCCGATGTAAGGGCTGCAATGCCTGCCGCCATACTAACCGCAACAGTTAAGACATAGTCGATCATGAGAGCTGCGGCGGCTACCAGCGCCGGTTTGTCGCCGAGATTGGATCGTGCGACGACATAGGCGCCTCCCCCTTCCGGGTATTCGTAAATGATCTGGCGGTAGGAGATCGTCAGGACCAGAATAAGGAAAAGGATGGCCAGGCTGACCGGTATCGACCATGTCACCGCAGCGGCACCGGCGAGCACGAGTACAAGCAGAATTTCTTCACTAGCATAGGCGACGGATGAGATGGCATTTGACGAAAAGATAGGCAGGGCGATCGCTTTTGAAAGCCGTTCGTGCCTCGCTTGAGCGGTCTTAAGAGGATCTCCCACAAGCCAGCGCTTTAGAATCATGGAGGGATTATCTCATAAACCTCTTAGAGGGTGAATGTTCTGATGGCTTCGGCATAGGACTAAAGCCCCAGTAGGTGACTAGCTTGAATTCTTCTACATCGGTAACGCGACTCAACGAACGAGTTGACGTATGGCCAGTGATACGGTATGGTGACACTGCATTTCACTCGTGCGATCCGACGAGGAGATGTTCCAAACTATAGCGGATCTCGCGATCGCATCGCGACCAGGTCCAGTTCGGAGTAGCACCCAGCCCGGTTGTTTCTCCCATCGGTTCTCTGATCCCGCCATCATGCGATCACACTGAAAGGATAATTGTAGTGGATACGTCTGTTCACGGAAGTTTTCACGCTCTCGGTTTGTCCGAAGCACTTTTGCAAGACTTGGCTGATGCCGGATTCGTTTCACCGACTCCCATCCAAGAACGAGCCATCCCGCCAGCCCTGGCTGGCCGAGATGTCATTGGATGCGCTCAGACTGGGACAGGAAAGACCGCTGCCTTCGTCATCCCGATCATCGAGCGGCTCGCGCTGCTTCCGAAAGGGCAACCCCAGGCATTGATCTTGGCGCCGACACGCGAGCTCGCATTGCAGACCTTGGCTACGATCGAGAAATTTGGGCGGAGCCGTCGCATTTCCGCTACTGTCATCGTAGGAGGCGCGGATATGCAAGCCCAAGTGCGAGGTTTGCGACAGCGACCGGACGTTTTGGTCGCAACGCCGGGACGTCTCCTCGATCATATGTGGAACGGCACGATCTTGTTGTCGTCCATGAAGATGTTGGTGTTGGATGAAGCAGATCGGATGTTGGACATGGGTTTTGCCCCGCAAATCAATCAGATACTGGATGCCTTGCCGGAACAGCGACAGACGTTGCTGTTTTCGGCTACCTTGCCTGCAGACTTGGCGCGGTTGGTTCAGGCCAGCGTGAACAATCCGGTGCGTGTGATGGTCGCACCCTCTGCAACGACGACAGACGGTGTCACGCAGGCGGTGCATTATACATCCCACGCCGGCAAACCCGATCTTCTGTTAACACTATTGGGAGCTGATCAGGCTACCGCGCTGGTCTTCACCAGGACGAAGCATCGGGCCGACCGATTGGGGCGATTGCTGGGTCGCGCGGGTCATCGAGCGGCTGTGCTGCACGGAGACCGGAGCCTGTCGCAAAGACGCGCCGCACTGGAAGGTTTCAGACGCGGAGCATTCCGTGTGTTGGTAGCGACGGATATTGCCGCCAGAGGAATCGATGTCGCGAATATCGGCCATGTGATCAATTTCGATCTTCCCAATTGTCCGGAAGATTACGTGCATCGTATCGGTCGCACGGCGCGGATGAAGACGACTGGTCGCGCCACGAGTTTTGTAACAGGCGAGGACCAGCATCAACTGCGAGATATCGAGCGATTGTTGGGGCATGCAGTCCCGCTTGCTCCAGGAAGCGAGGCTCCTTTCCCCCCGATTACTGCCCCAGACGGAGGTGTTCGTCGGGATGGACATCGCTCGAGGAGTCACGTGAAACGTTCCCAAACCCACTCCTTCCGCAACACGAGAAAGCCCAATGTCGGACCATCGTCGTATGGTGTTGCAACGTCAACCCGTACATAAAGTACAAAAATAGTTCGCTGAATCCACCTTGTGAGATACAGTGTCTCTCACAAGGTGGATTTTCATGCAGGCGATTCAACGACCGGAGGTAGTAGGAAACAAAGCTCGGCGATACCCCCGCGTGCGCGTTTCCATGCCATTCAGCTGTTCCCTTTCCTCGCTAGGAACCAGATGG
>NZ_JBLYIG010000605.1:0-8447 GCF_049222245.1 Nitrospira sp. BLG_2
GCCGAATCCGGTGTCGGTGTTCGATCGACTGTCTGATGCCGGCGACGGATGGTATTTTTTCTTGGCCAGCGCGGTGAGCTTCCATACATTTCTAGTCGCAGTCCGCGTCACCTCAGGAGGCAGTTCACGAGAGTACTTCGAAATCCAGGACGGCCAGTCTGTCCGCAAGACCCAGAGACAGCTCAAGGACTGGTTTGACAAAAAATTCCTTCCCAACGCCGAGAAAGCAAGTAGCCGTATCTGGCAGGTTTATGTAAAGCCGTCAGACTGAAGAAAAATGCGACGCAAAGAGTACAGGAAATGCTAATGTACCGGGAAAAGAATCCGTCCTCACGGGACACGCTCGCCAGAAGAATTGCCGAGGTCGGCCTTGTGTAAAGCCACGGTCAGCTAGTCAAATTGCCGCTTGTTGATCATGCTCTTGGAGGGACCCATGTCGACAGCACAAGATTACATCAACCATCCGGACGTTCTGAAGGCACTGCAAACGCTGAAGAGCGAATGCATGGGCAAGGAATATTCCGACATTATCGATGCAGGCGGTCACCAGTATGTCGATCTTGTCATGGAAGGCGGAGGTGTGCTCGGCATCGCGCTGACAGGGTACACCTATGTCCTTGAGCAAGCAGGCATCCGGTTTCTGGGCGTGGGTGGGACCTCAGCGGGATCCATCAATGCCCTCATGATTGCCGCTTTGGGTCCTCCAGGGCAAGCCAAGAGCGAGCGTCTACTGGATGTCCTTTCCCGAATGCCGATGGAGTCGTTTATCGACGGCGATAGCGACGCCAGGGATTTTTCACAGGCGGTTCTGGATAAGGCCGGCATGGTCAAACTCATTTGGAAGGCCTCGCAGATTATCGACAACCTGCAGGACGATTTGGGCTTGAATCCAGGGAACGCCTTTTTGAATTGGCTGACCGCCGAGCTGCAAGGAGTCGGAATCAAGACGACGGCCGAGCTTCTTACCCAATTGCGCACCGTTTCTCCAGGACTGGGACTGAGGCCCACGCGCACCGATACGGAGCTGGCTGAGAAAGACAAGGGCGGGGAATTGGTCATGATCGCCGCGGACATCACGACCCAGACAAAGGTCGACTTCCCCAGAATGGCCGGGCTGTATTGGTGCAAGCCTGAACCGGTAAACCCTGCCTATTTCGCCCGCGCCTCCATGTCCATTCCCTTTTTCTTCCACCCTTTCACAGTCAATGAGTGTTCTTCAAATCCGGAGCTTTGGAGAGATATGGCCGGTTATGAAGGCACGCTTCCGAAACGCGTCATGTTCATGGACGGCGGTATCATGTCCAATTTTCCGATCAACGTCTTTCACCAACCCTATCGAGTTCCAACCGCTCCAACGTTCGGCGCAAAAATCGGCATTGAAGGCACTGAGCCGGCCGAGATCACAAAGCCCTCCCAACTTCTCGGTGCGGTCTTCGATGCTGCCCGTCACACCTTGGATTCCGATTTCATCAAAGCCAACCCTGACTATAAGCATTTGGTCAAGATGATCGATACCGGAGACCATCAGTGGCTGAATTTCACGATGAACCACGAAGACAAAGTCGATCTATTTGCCCGTGGCGCGAAAGCCGCCGCTGAATTCTTATGTGGGTTTGACTGGTCCAAGTATAAGGCGGTCAGAAAGGGTCTGGCAGAGGCCTTTCAAGCGAGCATGGGCAATGGACCGGCAAAGGAGTTGGGCTAGAAACATCGGATCGGTTTCCCAAGCGACGACGACTGGCGTGAAGCCTTCAACAACGACGTTTACGACAACCGGGTAAATCCTGGCATGGTCGGTCATGGCCGTCGAGTGACCGCGAATCGACACCCCATTTGCCTCCTTAACTGTGCTTGTCCTGCCGACCACAGCATCCTAGTCTAATGGTCATTTCCGCTCGATAGTACTCTCGCTCATCCGTTCACAAGACTTTAGGTAACACATGATCCTTGTTACGGAGTCCTTCGTCGCGAAGCATCTCTGCCGCTTCTTCTCCTTACTGTATGGTGTCCTCATGCCTGTCTATTCCATATCAGCATCGTCCTCATTGAATTCCTCATTGAACATGACTAGCATTCTCCTATCGGAGAGGTGGTGGTCTCATGAAGATTTCTTCTTTTCTACTCATTATCTTGACTGCATTGGTCACGGGATGCGCGATTGAACAGGAAGTGTCACGCACCCCTCGGACGGCGGTTGAGCAGGTCCTGTTGACTCAAGCGGTCGAGCAAGCCCTGGTGAATCTTTCGATTCGACTGCCCGATGGCGTCAATGTGGACGTGGATGCGACCGGCCTCGAAAGTGATCGGTCCCGGCTTCGCACGACGAACGCGGACCTCGGCGCGATCGATCGTCCATCACGCGATATTTTGTACATTCGGGATATCGTGGCCGCCGAGTTGGGACGAAGGGGCTATCGCGTTTCTGCCCGAGACACCGAATCCCCATACTTGATTCGCGTGATGGCGGAATCGTTCGGAACGATGCAAGGCACCGTCTTCGTCGGGATGCCGCCGGTTCAGAGCGTGTTGATTCCATTCTCGCTCCCCGAGCTTACCCTCTACAAAAATCAGAGCCAGAGCGGCTATGCTCGGCTGCATTTGGACGTCTACGATAATCGGACCGGCGAATTTCTCGGTTCGACGCCTAAACTGATCGGACGAGCGTATTACAATCAGTACACCGTGCTGATTTTACTGACCTGGAACCGCACCGATGTGACGGCCCCACCCGCAGCGGGACAATGATGGACTGCATCCAGGAGTCTCGGTACGAGATCTGATCGTTGTCCATGCAGAAACTGGTTACGTCGCCTCCCAGGCGGAAGTCCGGGTCCGTACATCGTCTGGCGCGTGGAAGCCCGCCGCAGACGGTGACTTGAAGGCACACGAGAATTCAACCTCGGTGGCATCTCTCGCTTCGATTCGTTTGAAACTCTGCTGGCGCTCACACTTCCATCGCCAAGGGCTCCTACTCACAGCTGTATCTAATGGCCGCGGCCGGACAAACAGCCATACTTAACGCCATCGTGGTAGTATCACGCGCGCAGGAAAGCTGTCGTTTACTCGACGTCTACTATCTCGCATCTCGGAGAGATCATGACGAACACACCTCCGGAACATCACGAATATTTCATGGGCATTGCGATGGCCGTTCGCCGTCGAGCCAACTGCCTCGGCAACCGCGTGGGCGCCATCATTGTCATTGATCGGCGCATTGTCGCGACCGGCTACAACGGAACCCCCGAGAACATGGAAAACTGCTTGGATGGCGGGTGTCATCGGTGCGCGAATCGAGACAAGTATCTCTCCGGCACCGGCTATGATTTGTGCATCTGTGTCCATGCGGAGCAAAACGCTCTTCTGGCAGCTGCGCGTTTCGGCATTCCTGTAGCGAATGCTGTCCTCTATTCAACGATGCGCCCCTGCTTTGGTTGCACAAAGGAACTGCTCCAAGCAAAAATCAGCGCCGTTTACTTCCTTCATGACTGGTCTCATCCTGACACCGACAAGCAAGCCGAGTATGCAAGGCTTCAGGCACGGTTCCCAAATGGCATAAAGCGAATTGACCTCGATGATCCTGACGCTATATGGGCTGTGTCGGCACTCAGAGCCAAAGGAAAGGGGCCGGTGGATGAAACAGGTCATCAGGCATAGGGACACTCAAGCCGTCGACCAAGTGAATCAATAGTTATCCCCGCCGTCCCATTTATGTGCGCATTGCCTCCTTATGTGCGCTGCTACTCCTGAGAACACCAAAAGTACCGGTCGAACAGCATCATTCATTGCTAAATTGCGTTGGAATCCCTATCCTTCCGACTTCACGTAATCTTTTGATCGCAGTTTGGATGAAATCGGCACGAGCCCAACCAGACACCGACAGAATGAGAGAGTATCCGGAGGCAAGCATGGCTATGCAGTGGATTGGAAGTCCGAACAAAGACAAGGGGCGAGAAGGATTCAGGGTCGAGGCAATCGTCATCCACATCATGGAAGGCACGCTCAAGGGCACCGATGCCTGGTTTTCAAATGAAGAGTCCGGGGTGTCGGCCCACTATGGAATCGGAAAAGATGGAGAGATCCATCAATATGTCGGGGAGAGCGATCGTGCTTGGCATGCAGGCCGTATCGTCTTCCCCACCTGGCGATTATTGAAACTCGATGTCAATCCAAACTGGTATACGATCGGCATTGAGCATGAAGGGCGAGAGGATACCCCTTGGTCCGATGCGTTGTACGACGCCAGCGCCCGGTTGATCGATGAGATTTGCCGGCGGTGGGCCATCCCCTGCGACCGCGATCATATCATCGGCCATCGAGAAATTCGCTCTGACAAGACCTGTCCTGGATTCGAAGCCGATCTCGACAAACTCATCGATATGGCCAATGCGTTCCAGCGGGATCCGGCTACGTTTAACTTCATCAAGAAACCGGGCTTCGTGAAGGCGCGCGTCGACTTGAATATTCGTGAGCTGGCCCCCACCACCGCAACTGCAGTGGTCCGTACCATCAAGAAGGGGCGGAGACTAAAGTATCGCGGTTGGACGAGCAACGGGATGAACGTCAACGGGAATGCCCATTGGTATAAAGACTTCGATGATCATTACTTCTGGGCCGGAGCCACCGAGCAACCGATTCCTGGACTCTGAGGCCGATACAGTCCTCCGCGCGAGTCGCCGCGCTCGATCGACGATTGGACTTCTTTTGGTCGGCGGCCTCCTGCTGGCCTGCAGCGCACCGCCCATATCCGTTTATCCCTCCGTACACCTGGCGCCCGACCGACAAGCCATTCTGGTGATCCACTCCGATCGGACAACACCCTCTCAGCTTTCCATTCAAAGTTTGCCGATCGAATCGACACTTGCGCCGGGGCTTTTTTATCGCCCGGAACGATTCGAGCTGGTTCGCGTTTCACCTGACGGACGGTACGCGGCCTTTTCAGCTGCGGGGCATCACAATTTGATAGGCCTTCTGGACCTTGCGACCATGGCAGTGCGGGAGATCGACCTCCTGACGGAAGGCGACGTGGTGGCCTTCTATTGGGCGACCGATGGCCGAACACTTGCCTATGACTACTTGCCGGCCAGCGGCTATCGTCAAATGAAGGGTTACGACCTAGAATTCGGGGAAGGTTTAATCGTGCCTCGTACAGATCGGAATTCGGCTATCCATGTCTCGTTTGAGAGCTGGGGAGCGCGGCCTCATGAGGTCATCCTATGCGTAGTCGATGAGCGCAGTAAGGAACATCGAGCCGAAACCGTCACGCTTATTCCGCGCCGGTAGACGACCGCATCCCTCTGCCGAAGCCATCCGGATGAGCCATAGGATAAGCATTGAATAGGCGAGGCGTCGGGACTACAATTCATCTGTTCATTCTGCAGCCGCAACGCAAACGGCGGTGGTACGGCGAGACTCATCCGGTAGCGGATGTTTTCGCCCAATGAACGCAATATGAAACTGAAAACTGTCCTTGCCATCGCCGCCTGTGGATTACTCTGGGCCTCCCCCTCACACGCAATGAGCCCCCTGGCAGCCCAAGTCTGTAGCCTGCTTGCATCTCCCTCGTTATCCGCTGTTCAGTCCAGGATGGGAACCGGCGAGGGCTGCGCATGGCAATGGCCCAACGGTCAGGCGCTGTCGGTGTATGTTCACATAGATCAACAAAGTGAAACAGCGGCGGGGGCCAAAGAGATGATGGACATGTATTTGCAAAACCCGGCGTTCAAACGCACGACATTTCCGGTTTGTACGGGAGGCGACATGGTCATCGGTGATTTTCGAAACGGCAAAGGCCCTGGGGGCACCGGATACACACAGTGTGCCGGTTTTGTCCTGACCTTCAGCTTTCAAGGTGTCGATGCTCAAAACCATTTACCCGGCATCGCAAAAAAACTCGCCGGAACAAACCTCGCCCGCTAGCCCACATTATTTATGATGATTCGTCGCGAAATTGCCTATTCGCCTGTGAGACGGCCGCCTGGAGTCCGCGGTGGGAAGTGTACTTGAACAGTACGTTGACCGACGGAGCCAGGCGAGCATGGCCGTCTCATTTGGTCGGTCATGCAGGTCGTACCGGCGAAGCCGGGATTGCAGCAGAAGTGCTCATGAATAACGTGGGCAAGCTTCCTGAAAAATCTGGTCAATGGCTCGGCTTTGGCGAGCCATAGATCAACCTCACGATGAGAACATATAGAATCTAGAATCGCCGCCAAGGACCAAAGAGGCAACATTTGTGCTACTGAAAGGGTGCCATCATGAAAAACGTTGAAATGAGCATAGAGGGATCTGTGTTGACGATCAGAGTGGACCTCTCAAAAGAGTTCGGTCCCTCTTCAACGGGCAAGACGATCATCATCGCTTCTACGGAAGGGAACGTGACCATTCCGAATCGACAAGAGAAAGTCGGGCTCAACATCTACCGAAAGAAGTAGCACTGCCCGCGGTCATTTGGCCCTACCTCTTTCACCGGCCAGCCGGCTTACTTTTCCGACCGGCTCTTGACAGATTAGAAATAGCGCTGCAGACCTGCTAATTAGTCTGCGATCCCCAGGATATTCTCATGGCTGTGGATAGCCATACACTTGGCTGTCGACTAATGACTCCGGCAGGACCTATTTATGGATGCCGATCACACATTCCTAGGAATGTGTAAAAAACGTCTGAAGGAAGGACATGGACTACTATTAGTTGTGGTTCATCCGATACGATGCAGACGCCTAAAAAGTAGGCAGTTTGATAAATAGATACGTCATTTGTGCATGATTTGTCCCTAAAACAGACTTGTTCACAAGCTTATCCACAAAAGGTGGGGACCAAGATTGAAGCGGTTGTTTCCCGCGTTCCTAGACGCATGTAATGTATGATGATCCTCCTAAAACTTAAACCTCTCCACCCGTTTCTTGACACCCTTCTGCGTTTCTCCCACAATCCGGGGATTTGGTTATCTTTGACGCCAAACCTCTGGCGCGACAATCAGATGCTCTCGTCAAGGCGTCCTTTTCTTGAGGCCCGTTGAAATCATCACTCCGGTCGGCACTGAAAGGTTTCTCGAGGTGGTAATGAAACGCTTTTTCGTAGTGCTTCTTGTCGTCGTTTCGATGTTTTTAGCCGCCTGCTCTTTCCACGCTGACAAGGCGGCAGAAGGGCCGGATGGACATGGAAGGCTTACCGCAAGTGGTTACACACAAGAAGGCTGTCTACTCAATCTGAAGCTTGCGGCGCGCGAGAGAAATGTGCGACTGGCTCCCGACGACTTACACGTGGAAACGAATTCGTTCATGCTTCTCTTCCCATTCTTGAATCATGAAGGCTATCGGTGCTCGGCGAGTTTCACTGAACGGGAGAAACGGCCGTTGAGCAAAGATCCGCTCTATCCCTTCGATTAACTCGGGTAAGCGACTCACCTCGTTGGATCGCACTGTGTCCGATCTCGCCGCCCGACGCGGCGACATCCGGCAGACCATAGCCGATCTTCCATCGCGATAGTGAACGGCTTCACTCCCACGTTGCAAATTGAATCGGGAAGGCGATAGGATCGTCTTCCCTCTTTCTCTTCCCAATCATGAAGAGGGAAAAGCGCCGACATCGGTTTAGGGTCAACTCAGGCACTTTCGCCTGTGCTTCTTCGCGGATTTCATGCGGGGCGCGAACCATCTTAGTGCCGCCGCACCTTACTTGTGGGTGAGACATGATCATCAAGTTATCCGCCTTCGCTCTTGTATTCATCGTCATGTTCTGTGGAAGCGTGCCGCTTTCTGTTGCCGCCGGAGATTCAGACAGCCAGTCGCCGCAAGATGAATTGAGCGTGACGAAAAATCATCTCCAGCAGGCCACGCAAAAAATCGAAGAGCTCGAGCGACAACTTGCCGCCGGTAGTCTGGAGAATGCAAAGCGACGAATCGGTGAGCTTGTTCTTCAGCTCCATGCCAAGGAGAACGAACTCTCAGCTTTGAGGTCCAGCGTCCATGAGAATTCAAAGAAACTGCGAGAAGATCTTGCCTCGCAAACCGAGGAACTAAACCAAGCCAAGCGTCGTGTCGCCGAAGTCGAACAACAGATGACGTCCGGGAAGGGGCACGAATTGACCCAGGCCAAACGCCGTGCAACCGAAGCAGAACAACAGTCGGCGAGGAAAGAGCAGGAACTCGCCCAGGCCAAGCGGCGCATCACCGAAGTCGAACAGCAGATGGCGGGGAAAGAGCAGGAACTCGCCCAAGCCAAGCACCGCATGGCCGATGCCGAACAGCAGACGACGAGGAAAGAACAGGAGCTGGCGCAGGCCAAGCGGCGCGCCGTCGAAGTCGAACAACAGATGGTGGGAAAAGAGCAGGAACTGGCCCAAGCCAAGCGCCGCATGGCCGATGCCGAACAACAGACGACGCGGAAAGAACAAGATCTAGCACAAGCCACGTGGCGCGCCATCGAAGCCGAACAAAAGACGATGTGAAAAG
>NZ_JBLYIG010000606.1:0-7831 GCF_049222245.1 Nitrospira sp. BLG_2
ACCGGACCACCGGAAGTTCCATGTCAAGGAGGAATGTGACATGAGAATTTCCGCTGCCTTCCTATTATTTATACTTATTGCAACCTTCGTTATTGAGAGTTCGCCAACACTGGCTTTCGAGGAAGGCCAATTCGCCAAAAAGGACGGTAAGTGGGAGTATTATTCCGGGGAAGATCCCGGCTT
Source organism: Nitrospira sp. BLG_2 (assembly GCF_049222245.1). Classification (NCBI taxonomy): domain Bacteria; kingdom Pseudomonadati; phylum Nitrospirota; class Nitrospiria; order Nitrospirales; family Nitrospiraceae; genus Nitrospira; species Nitrospira sp. BLG_2. Next base: position 184 of record NZ_JBLYIG010000606.1, read on the forward strand.
AAAATACCTCTACATGAAAGGCGTGATTACCGAAGAGGAATACAATAAAGGCCTGAAGGCTATTGAAACCAAGGAACGAGTCACGAAGCCGAACTTCTCTATCGATGTTAACAACGGATTGAACCTCCGTGTTGGGGAGAAATTCCTCCTCAAACTTCGGCTGCTGACACAAGTTCGCTATACCCACAGCACATACAACGATGCCTGGGGAACCATCGGAGATTCAAGAAATCCAGAGATTCTCGGCGGGCAGGTTGAATTTCGTGCGTACAGGTATCCCAACGATACGAATAAGTTTTACGTGCCCAATGTGCAGCTTCAATTTATGGGGCATGCCTTCGATCCTGATCTGCGGTACAACTTTTCCTTGGCCGCCACTCAGCCGGCGTATGACCAAGAAGGAGGGAGTGGACGCCTTAATCTGCTCGATGCCTATATCTCATCCTGGCACATTCCCTGGGCCACCGTTCAATTGGGTCAACAGCGAGTCTGGTTTAATCGGGCCCTAATCAGCTCCAATGCCACCACATCGTTTGCTGATCCTATGATTGTGCAAAGGGTGTTTGCGTCCAACTTGCAAGGCAGCCGCGACGTCGGACTCCAGATCCTGAGCGACGAGGAGCGGTACAAATTCAATTATGCCCTAGGCATTTGGGGAGGAGTCGGGGCCAATCTGACACGAGAGGGAACGGCCGTCAGCCAGAATGTGTTGCCTCCAACCGGAACACCCGGCGCCCCGAATGCTGGAACCACCAGAACGTACAATTACGACACACGCATTTTGTCGGGCGAGATGATGTACACGGTCAGGTTACTGTACAAAATCTTGGGCAATCCAGGGTACGGACAAGGCGACATTCTGAATTCGCGGACCCCTCAAACCGCCGTCGCCTTCGCCTATGCCTATGATCCGTCTCAAGTTTACCTCAGTTCAATCCGGTCCGATATCGTCGAACGCGCATTTCGTCAACGCGTGGCGGCTGCCTATAACGGAAGATTGCTCGGTGGCGGCATTTATGATTTTCATACGTTCGACCTCGATTTTATTGCGAAATACCAGGGGTGGTCGATTCAAGCTGAGGGATTCTATCGAATACAGGATGTTCGGAATAGCGACGCCGGAACCAAGCCCTTCGATCTCGGGACCATCCCGACGAGTCCCCTCGCCGTGGGTCCGCCGGTGTCACTCGGTGATGCGTGGGGCTGGTATGTGCAGGTCGGAAAGTATGTTGTCCCTCGCAAGCTCGAAGTGGCCGTCCGATACGGCATTCATGATCCTTCAACTCGACAGAAACAAGATTTGACTAAGGAGCTTGGCGTCGCCATCAGCTACAGCTTCGACGGCACCTACAATAATCGGCTGATTCTCGATTACTCGAATATCACGATGGGAAGTGGTGGGCGAGCGCCGGACAGATTCCCTTTCGAGAATCTTCCGGGATTCGGCTTGGATCTCGTCGAGAACCGGTTCAATGTCCAATATCAGTTTTATTTCTAATGCACATGAGACAGCACAGAAATACGGAGGCCGTCATGAGACTGGTTCATCTTCTTGCTCACATATTTGTTGTAGTCGCCATTGTCGCATTGACAGCATCGGGGGCTCCGCCCGTACATGCACAATCCGAGGTGCTCACGATCGCGGCAGCTAGCAATCTGAAAGATGCGTTTCGAAAACTATTGCCGCTGTTCGAAGCACAAAATCGCGACGTCAACGTACGGGTCATCTATGCCCATCCGAAAACACTCACCAAGCAAATAGAGGAAGGCGCACCTGTCGATGTATTGTTGGCGGGGCAAGTCGAGGACATCGATCTTCTGGAAGGTAAAGAGCTTATTATTAAAGAAAGCAAACATATCTACGCTCGTACGGCTCTTGTTTTGATTACCAATAGCGCTTTTCCCGCGCTAGTGACTTCCATTGAAGAACTTGCCACGAAGCCGGTGCGACATATTGCAATCGGGGATCCCGCGGCGTCCGCTGTCGGCAAAGATACAATCCAGTTCCTGAAGCACCGGAATCTCGAGTCTCGTCTGAAAGCGCAACTTCTCTACGGAGAACATTCTCGAGCCGTGCTCGACCTCGTGTCAAAAGGAGAGGCCGAGTTGGGAGTGGTGTATCGCACCGATGCCATCGGGTCGAAGCGAGTACGCATTATTGATTCAGCACCGCCCGACAGTCATCGACCGATTACCTACGGAGCGGTCTCACCCTGGACGGCCCGAAATATTGCGGGGGCCCGCGACTTTGTTTCGTTCCTACAGACGGAGAAAGCGCAGGGAGAACTCAAACAATATGGATTCGATTCAGTCGATTCCGATATAAGTCCTACACCGCATCAGGAGGTTCAGCCATGAGCGGACGTAAACGCAGCAATGATCTGAGGTTTACCCAGGCACTGCTTCTTAGCATCGGCCTTGTGACTGGTTGTGCCGGGACATCAGTTGTACCAGAGATGGTCATTTATCAATCGGGTCTCAATCAGGTGTACTTGGAAAAGGATCCGAACCCCGATTTGAGCAGCCATCCAACCTCTCTCACGCCAAATGAGGTGGGTTTGTTGCTGCGGGGGGTACGTGTCTGGAAACAGCGCAATATTGTCTATCGCCTCCTTGCCGGAGAAGCGGAGCGAACAAGGGCCTTTCGCAATGAAGAAGTAGCGGTGCTCGCCCCCGCCCTTTCAAGGGCATTGGAACTGGCCTCGCCGGATCAGCGGATCTATTTTCATCTGAGTCATGTGACGGAGTATGGAGAGGAGGAAACGACATCTGGGTGGCTGTCTATTAGAGGAGATGTCCTCTATCTCACTCTCAGCGAGGCGCATGATCGGCATAGTCCTGGCCCGGACATTAGCAAGTATGATCGTCAGATGCCAAACGTCCCGGAACAGGCTCAAGCCTTTCATGCGACGTTTGAGCCGGAGGAGTATTTACGCGCGGTCCGTTCCGGTTGGAGATTGTTGACAACAAACCAACGGGAAGAATTACAGATTCAGTACCGTGACGCGCTCGATGCGCTGACACAATCTCCTCGGTCATGAATAAATTTCTGGTGTGTCGCTTCAGAGGTGGCCATGGCCTTTTCCAGAGTTGCATTGAGTCGAGCCCTTACGAACGATCAGACAGTGGAGATGTATTGTCGTTAATTTGGCTAAAGTTTTTCATTCGGAAGAACAAAGGGAATGCACGTTGTGAAAATAAAATGTCAGTTGTTTATCTATTGGCCTTCCCGCTGAAAAATAGAGCATTGGCTTGGAGGGACCATGACAGGCAACCGGCACACATAGGAACACTGAATCCTCAATCCGTTATGTAATCGATTGGTCGCTATCTTCGGCTATTTCTGGCGGATCGGATTGTGTGTTGATCGCCTTGATTTCCTTTATAAGACCCCAGTTCCGAGGACCCTCAGACCACACCTACACAACTTTGTCGACCACCTGACGCTGTCTGTGAACAACGTCAGGTGGTTTCCTGGCAAAAGATGCTCCCTTTTTAACTGTAACTAAGGCCACGGCATTACAGATATTAGTTCACCCTGAACGTGTCTTCAAAGAGTTCACGGCCGAATCAGTTGATCTGATCGATAAAGGCTCACTCTAATCGTGTTCTTCTCACTCGGATTAAACGAAGTAGTGGCTATCTGATGACAACCCTCCGTTTCGACAATTCTTCCTATGTCATTCGCAAGCACCTTCTCATCGAATCTCTGCTGCGTCAGCCATCCGGATCGGAATTCGTTTTGCAACTCAAGCTTCCACAAGCCAAGGGAGGTACACTCTCCAGGCCGAACCGTGAACTTTTTGGGAAGTTCGGTGTGCCATATTCCCTTACTAGTATGAAGGCTGACGTCTGTGACGCGATACGAGCCAGTTGGAAGCTTCACTGCGAAGGGTCCATTAAGCGGAAGAGGGCTCAGCAGGATGTGGGTTCCATGGGTCTCTTCCTGGACCCACCATTTCATATACGTCGCTCCATCGAGATCTGTCGGAAGATCTTTTTCATGCTGTGTTAAATGAATCCCTCCGAATAGAGTTCCATGCTTATCCCCGGTTGCTATGTCCTCCGAAGAGGAAACAGGTCTCACAACATTCATACAACCTAGGGACAAACCGGCCCAAAGAAGAATGCCCACGAGAGCGATCGTACGTTGCAGGGCTGGATAACACATACAGTTCTCCTTCTGTATACATTCCGTATACATTGCTAGTGAACTGACCATGACACAATGATCATAAGCCTTTGTGTACGCTTACTGGTTATGTCAATCAGCTCGCTTTGCTGACCGACCATAGAGGCCGACATCGAGCCGCACACGGCCTTGATGCTATGGTGCAGAGAACACGTGAGCTAGAGAGAAGGGGGTCGAAAAACTGATGTAGATAATACCGGCAGATGAAGGACTGAGCCTAACTCGGTAAAGGTATGGAGAAGGCGAGGCCTCTCCGGTTCAGGCGACGACGAAAGAGAGGACAAGTCCTCGGAAACAAGTTCGGATTCTGTGAGCATATCTGAATTCAACAGATCCAGAAATGTAAATGGCGTCCCAAGCATTTGTGCGACTACGCACAGACAGAGCACCACTGCCCAGCATACCTTGCTGTCTCTTCCCCATGATGACAGGGACGTCTTTGAGTGAGCAAGATCCATGCATGGAACTATAACACATGCTACCAGCTCTGTCATAGGTGAAGACAACCGTACATCTCTGCTTCCAGAACAACTCTGCTCCTGCAATAGCTGCTGAATAGACAGCATGGCACGTTTTGCAAGACGGTAATTCCATCTAAATACACCGGCACAATTTCTGCAGAGCCATATGTAGAAACTGCTGATCAGCGCGCAAGTAAACGATGCGGACGTAAACCTCATCAATAAGGTGAACCATGATATTGCCAAACATTGACCGTAACCCCATAGGGGCTGAGAGGACTGCTGTAGAAACGAACGTGCTGGAGATTTTGGATCAACAAGGCGCAAAGACATTGGACCAACTGGAAAGCGAATTGGTCCACATTGGAAGCGCACCACTGTTGTTTGCGATTGATCGTCTGAGTCGTTCGGGAAGGATCGCAATAGGTCCGCCCAGAAATGGAGACTATCTCGTCTGGCTATTACCGGAGTCGCACGCCAGCACGAGACAACCCCCTTCTGCTCCGAAGAATATCGAGGTCGAGGTCTAAGAATGCGAGTCGGCAAACGGATCGTGCGTCGAATCGGACAACAAGCGCTGACGTTCCGGTTTCCTGCCGTTATCGAAGGCCAAGTGTCCTATATCGGGCCGGACGAATTCTTAGGACGATGGTTCTTTCTCAGCTTCGTGCCGACTCTCGAAAGGTCCGACAACGTGCTTTGGAACCGACAAGGTAAAGAACTGGCGAAGCTGGGAGCAGCACTACTCCTGGTTCCGTCGGAAAGGCAGACAAGTATACGGAGGCGATCACTTGTTCCAGAACACATGCATTTCTTGGTCGCGGAAGACCCACTCAGTCGCTTACAGCGTCTCTATGGCGGCTCGATGACACAGTCAGTGGGACGAGGGCGGACATTCCTAGTCGATCCGTCAGGATCTCTCCGGTTTCATCTTGTCCACAGCCTGACCGATCAAGGCATGAAAGTCCTCGTAGAAGTCCTCATAGCCTATCAGAAGATGGATGCGCGGTCTCGGTGCAAGCCCCACGGCCATTCTGCCCTCGAATCATCTTTCTCAAGTCGAGCATTACTATAACTTGGTTCCCATCATCTTTTCCCATGGACCGTTCCTCAAATTGTAGTAGAGGGGGTCCACAACGGTTTCTGAACTCACAAGGCCATGGGTAACAGGAAGGATTGTTGATCCACAAGCATGAATCCAGCATGAATTGCTGACCATTCATCACTCTGCGCGGATATATCGCGCGAAGAATATTGAAATCCTTCATATTCCGAGTGGTATGAATTCTGCTTAGACCCGTTATTGCGCGGTTACCCTGCTGAACAAGACTCATTCTTTACTCTCTGCGATGGGTTCCTGTGGCATGTTTGAGGGGTATGGCGTGGATCGGACTATGACCCTCAAAGGATTCTGGCGAGGATTTTATGCGGGCCTTCTTCTCGCACTATTAGGTCACGGAGTATGGACTTACTGCTCCTCAGACAATGACCATCAGGCCGAATCTCTGTCACCTGCTGTGGAGGGTCATGAAATTTGGGCTACCCATCAGATCACTCATTCAGGTGTAGCGAACGGCGTGCCTGAGGGTGCGCGAACAATTCTTCCCGTTACAACACGATGGCGGCCAATAACATAACGTCTGCCCCAACTGACAGGCGGAAGAAAGACCGCTGGGCTTCGTTCACGACAGATTTGGCGGGAAAACCATGTCAGACATGGAAAACCCGTGACGGAACTCTTGGTAGATAGTTGAACGTAACCAAAGACGATCTTGAAATGTTGTTGCGTTTGGTCACTGGGGCGCTCGCGGGGGCGTTGATCGGATACGAGCGATCGTACCACGGAAGACCAGCGGGATTCCGCACCCATGCGCTGGTCTGTACCGCATCCAGTTTGCTGATGCTGGTTACTGTCTATCAGGCTCATTGGGTCCACGCCACCGCTGAATCCATCAAGCTTGATCCGACTAGAATGGCGCAAGGCATAATGACGGGGATAGGGTTCTTAGGCGCAGGGGTTATTATGAAGGACGGACTCTCGGTCCGGGGACTCACCACCGCTGCATCAATCTGGATAACAGCCGCAATTGGTATTCTGGCTGGGATCGGATTCTACTTTCCTCTCATCGTATCGGTCTTGCTCACGATAGGCATGCTCTCAATGCTCAGGTGGATTGAGACGCGTATGCCCACTCGAGCCTATTACCACTTTGAAGTTCACTTTACACGAGCTTCCGACATGACTGAAACTGCACTGCGCACATTGATCGAAAGTTACAGGTTCACTATTGCAAACTTTAGCTACCATCTTGACGCCGAAGGTCGCATACGTCGCCACAGTATGGTTTTGCGCACTACTGACCGCTCAAGCGCATCGCAACTATCTGAAAAACTCCAGGCAACTGAATCCGTGCATGAATTTCGCATTGCCCCGACGGGTGATTGATGAATTGTTTCGCATCAAGAGAACGGCCAATGGCGCCCATGGACCCCTCTCCCCTCCTGTTCAACACCATTCACTCGTCGGCAGCGGTGGCATGCTCGCGTATGCCCTGCAACGAGTCACAAAATGATTAGAATAAACCGATCTATCTGGCATCGATTCTGCATTTCTGCTTACTGGTGAACAGCAATATTCCGACTGTCTGCAAGCTGCTATAACACGTGTAAATATGGACCATTCCATCCATCCTCCAATCATAACATCCTCTTCTCATCATGTCCGTCCATCCTCATGTCGTTGCGATCATCGTTACGTGGCATGATGTGACATTCATCTCCGGACTCTCACTGTTGTACCCGGCGCGTGCTCTTTCATAGATCGCCGTGTTTTGATTGATGCAGTGGTTACACGCGAGTTCACTCATGAGCTCTCATCATCACTGAAAAAAGGACTCCCGATGCCCTTTCGTTATTTCAAGAACAAGTGCATGACTGAAAAAGCGACGCACGAATTGATGATCAGAGCATGTGCGCACATACGAGCCGCCATAAA
>NZ_JBLYIG010000607.1:0-1743 GCF_049222245.1 Nitrospira sp. BLG_2
TGGTCATCGTCCTTCTCTTCACAATCATCATCTATTCCTTTCTCCAGGTGACGTTTCTAACGATCGACTGTTGCGTCCGCAGTGCTTACCTTAGCGGCTCCGGGTGGCACTTTTCAAACCGACCACTCCAATCCCCCATCCGCCGACAGAAGATCTTGTAAGGCTCGCCTCTCGACAGGGTCCTTCTCGGCAGAAACGGACTTCCCGGCACCCCTTCCGGGCACGGGGTCTTTTCCTATCCGAAATCGGCGGGATGCAGAGCCCCTGCCGCAAACCACAGGAGCACCGCCCGGAAGGATCGAGCCGATCTCGCTACAATCCGTCTCGGCGATCCCAGTTGTGACATTCCGCACGAGTGCCCGTGCACCGGCTGGACAAGTGTTATCGAGGGACGGCTTTACAAGAAGAAGCGCGAGGGGCGAGTTTGAAGCTGGCGATCGTCAAACAGCTTTGCAATGACATCGCGGCCGCATGTGGGTAGCAAGCGTCACCCGGCAAGGTGGTCGCCGCCTCTACATCAGTCCGCATGTTCCCCGGCCTGATTTGCCGGCCTGATGGTCGCACATCGATGACAACCGAGTGCGAATACTGCCGAACGATCACAGTGCAATCCGTTCTCACCGGCCAGAGAGAGGTAAGATGACGGTGCGAGCGGCATCCGCGTGGATGGTCGAAAATCGGACGGTCACGAATAGGACGATCGGTCGTTCGCTTATATCCAGGGAGCTTTACTCCCCGGTCCCCGCGTCATCCTACCAGACATTCCCTTTCCAGGGCGGGCTCACAGCACTCCGCCATCTCTCGTTTACCCATTGCCGCCAGGATGCCGTCATAGACCGCCTGCGCTGCCGCCGACCAGGAAGGATTGAAGGGTTCGCCGCGAAATGCGGCCTCGGCGGCTTTCTTCTCGTCATGTGTGAGGGCGCGAGGTTGCGATAACGACTTCTCTGTCACGTTGTCGGAATTTCGGCTGGCATCGCGTTCCATCATGCTCGGCATCATGGTGCACCTCCTTCCGAAGCGTCTTGCTGTTGCTCAGCCATCCACTTCGATCTACCCGCTCTACGTTCCGAACCTCTTTTTCGGTTTCTACTCCTCTATCGGTTCACACGCCCTTGAATTCAGCAAGCTTAATGCCAGCTTTGCTTTCACTGATTGGTCGCGCGACACAGTTTGAACTTTCACACAAGTTTCCTTCAGTTACCAGCTTTTCTACGATTCGGTCGCGCTCATCGGACTATGGTCTTTTTGGATACGCTTGTATCGAATCCGATACGTTGGAGCATGTCGATCATGAAGACACCGCCAAATGCGCAGGAGCCTCGGCCTTCATCACCCAGACGGAGAGAGAAAACCCGATCGGCTCCGAGCGACGGAGTCGCTTTGCTAGTTCTGGCTAGAAGTCATCCCAAGACCCCATGACCGTGCTTCGACAAGCTCGGCACGAACGCAGGAATATCCTGTTTTCATGAACAGATCCGCACGGCTTGAGCCGGTCGAAGCCTGAGGTGAGTGCATCGCACCGGGTGAACGGAGGGTCTCGAAATGACTCCTAGTAGCCGGCGCCTTTGGTGGTGAGTTTGATTCGATAGACGGAGTCTGCACCGGTGATAACCAACGTGTGGCCGTCCTCGCCCCAGGCCACGTTGGACACAGCCTGCCCGATTTCGATCGTGCCCAGCAGGGCACCGTCCGGCGCGATCACGCTCAACCCTCCCGGCCGCGCGCCGAAGATGTTGCCAT
>NZ_JBLYIG010000608.1:0-2533 GCF_049222245.1 Nitrospira sp. BLG_2
AGGTCCGTCACCGTGCATGTGTTGGGAGCCAGCCACAAAGTCACCACGAACCGTCATCGTTTCGAACTGATTCAAGCGGAACCAGTCAGCGAACGGGTGAGGCCGATCACACTGAAGGTGGCGATCTACGAGGGAGATAACGCCGTCACGAATGTCGAGGCCGTGACGTTTGATAGTGCCTCAGATAAGATGGATGAACGGAAGAAGTGGGTTCACTTAGTGCTGCAAGATCATCAGTATCACAAGAACACCGCATATCGGCTCGTCCTTCGGGATGCCGACACTGGAATAGAGCAACAGAGTGTACCGGTGACTATTGATAGGGTGTTTGCCGATGACTTCTGACAACAAAGCGATTGATACCAGCCTCGACGATCTCCTCAATCGGCATTTTGCCGGCAAGGTCGTTCGCAAAGATCTGACCAAGTTGGTCAAAGAGGGGGCGAATGTCCCCGTATACGTGTTGGAGTACCTCCTGGGCACCTACTGCGCATCCAACGACGAGACCATCATCAAAGAAGGACTCGTTACGGTAAAGAATATTCTGGCCGAGAACTATGTGCGTCCTGATGAAGCGGAGAAGGTCAAGTCCACCATTCGCGAGCGTGGAAGTCTCAAAATCATCGACAAGATAACTGTAACGCTCAATGAAAAACGAGATGTCTATGAAGCCCTGCTCGCGAATCTTGGGGTGAAAGGGGTTGAGGTCAGCACCAGCTACGTCAAAAAGTATGAGAAGCTGCTCGTGGGAGGCATCTGGTGCATTGTGACCCTGCAGTATTTCTATGAGGAGAACCAGAAGGGCTCGCCGTTCGTCATTCAGGATCTGAAGCCGATACAAATGCCGAACATGGATCTGGAGGAGCTCTTTCAAGGGCGGCGAGCATTCACAGAAGAACAGTGGATTGACGTCTTGTTGCGATCAACAGGTATGGAGCCAACGAACTTCAGTGAACGCGTGAAGTGGCACTTGTTGGCCCGCATGATCCCTTTGGTGGAGAACAACTACAACATCTGTGAACTAGGGCCACGAGGGACCGGCAAGAGTCATATCTACAAGGAAATTAGTCCCAATAGCATTCTTGTCTCCGGTGGCCAAACGACCGTCGCGAATCTGTTTTACAACATGGCGCGGCGGACTGTTGGACTGGTCGGCGTCTGGGATGTCGTGGCATTCGATGAGGTCGCGGGGATTACCTTTAAAGAAAAAGATGGCGTCCAGATCATGAAGGACTACATGGCCTCGGGCTCCTTCTCTCGTGGACGGGATGCCATCAATGCCTACGCCTCTATGGTCTTTGTCGGGAACATCAATCAGTCCGTGGACACACTGGTCAAGACCAGTCATCTTCTTGCCCCCTTCCCCGAAGACATGATCGACAGCGCCTTCTTTGACCGGTTCCATGCTTATGTCCCAGGCTGGGAAATCCCCAAGATGCGGCCGGAATTTTTCACCAACCAGTACGGCATGATCGTGGATTATCTCGCCGAATGGATGCGCGAGATGCGTAAGCGAACATTTGGCGATGCCATTAGTAAGTATTTCAAGCTCGGCAGAGATCTCAATCAGCGAGATACGATCGCGGTTAAGCACACCGTTTCTGGCCTCTTGAAGCTGCTGTATCCCAATGAGGAGTACGACAAGGACGCCGTTCGTCGATGTCTCGAGTATGCCTTAGAAACACGTCGGCGTGTAAAGGAGCAGCTGAAGAAAATCGGCGGTATGGAATTCTTTGATGTGCACTTCAGCTACATCGACCTCGACACGTTGCAAGAGAAGTTTATCAGCGTGCCCGAACAGGGAGGAGGCACCCTCATCCCAGACGGGCCGATGAGTCCAGGCGCATTACATACTGTTGCAACGGGCAGTGGTGGACATTTGGGGCTGTATAGGCTTGAAACGCAGGTGACGGCAGGTAATGGCGCACTCAAGACATCTGGGCTTGGTTCGAACAGCGCAGCGAAAGAGGCCATCAAGGTCGGTTTTGACTTCTTCAGGGCTAATGCTGCTCGCATCAGTGCGTCGATCAAGGCCGGCGACCACGATTATCACCTCCACATCGTGGAATTGCACAATACTGGTCCCACCAATGCCTTAACGCTCTCTGCTTTTATCGCGCTTTGTTCTGTAGTCTTTGGAAAGCCGATTCAGTCTCAAATGGTTGTCCTCGGTAGCATGAGTCTCGGTGGCAACGTGGTTCCGGTTGAAAACTTGGCTGAGTCCCTTCAAGTAGCGTTCGATTCTGGGGCCAAGCGTATCCTGCTTCCCATGGCCAGTGTGCGCGATATCCCAACCATACCCGGCGAGTTGTTTGCAAAATTCCAGACGAGCTTTTATGCAGACCCCATTGACGCTGTTTTCAAAGCCCTAGGCGTTGAATAGGTCTTTCTGCAAGACGTCCATTTCCTAGACTGAGCCGGCTTCTGACACGTTTTAGCGTTGCTGATTTTTAGCAAATGCCGTAGTGGCGGAGAAGGCCTGTAGCAACATAGCGATGGAAACAGCGTTGCCGTGGGGCCAGAGCTTCCATGT
>NZ_JBLYIG010000609.1:0-3700 GCF_049222245.1 Nitrospira sp. BLG_2
TGTCGCCGGGGCGTTGATGTGCGTGATCGGCGGGGGGCTTGGCACCTTGACCCCGATTGCCTGGGGGGTCTTGCAGGAACTTTCCCCGCCCTTCATGGTCGGCCGGGCCTTGGCCGTATATTCGACCGGCGCCATGACGGCGGCCATCGGCGGCCTCACGTTTTTCGGATGGGTGACCGGCGAATTCGGCGAACCGATCAGCCTGGCCGGGATCGGGCTCGTGCTCTTTGCCACCGCCGTCGTCGCCGCCACGTTTTCCCGCTGGGTGAGGAGCGATGTCGCCGCGCGAACCTGACAGGGGCCGGCGCAAGGGGTCGGGAAAGGCAAGAGGCGCGCCGGCTCAACCGGTTCGCCGTCATCATCGGTCTCATGGCCGGAAGGGGCGCCCTGTGGATTCGATCATCCGCGTCAAGGATCAGTTTTACATTCACGCCGACTCGTCGCTCGTCGATAACCGGACGCACGTGCTCAAGCAGGGGGACTCCTTTGCGGTGTTCGACCGGTACGGGGACATCAAGCCGGTCGGGAAGTTCTCGCACGGCCTCTACCATGACGGCACCAGGCACCTCTCCCGTCTCGAAGTCTTCGTGGGAGGCGCCCGTCCTATCCTACTCAGCTCGGCGGTGGGGGAGGACAATATCGTGCTCACGGTGGATCTCACGAACACCGATTTGGATCTGGAAGACCAGGCCAGGGCCCGCCGGGGCACCTTCCATTTGTTTCGCTCGGCCTTTCTCTGGGGCGGCGGGTGCCACGAGCAATTCCGCCTGGTGAACTACGGCGTCGACCCGGCTCGGATCTCGCTCGCCGTGAAATTCGACGCGGATTTCGTCGACATCTTCGAGGTGCGCGGCGTGCGTCGGCGGCGCAGAGGCAAGCGGCTGCGCTCGATCGTCAAGTCCGACAGCGTGCAGTTGCTCTACCAAGGGCTCGATGGGGTCGTCCGCCGCACCGGATTGCACTGGCACCCCACCCCGCAGGCCCTATCCGAATCGGAGGCCCGCTTCGATCTTTCGTTGAAACCGAAAGAAGAGGTGTCGCTGACGTTGGCGGTCCGCTGCGAGCAAGCCGAGCAGAAGGCGGCCGTCTGGCGTTATCACCAGGCATGGGAACAGGCCAAGCATGACCTGGCCAGCCGCATGGGCGAGGATTGCGAAATCGTGACGTCCCATGATCGGTTCAACGAGTGGCTCGATCGGTCCCGGCGCGATCTCCACATGATGGTGTCGGAGACTCCGCACGGCCACTATCCCTACGCGGGAGTGCCCTGGTTCAGCGCGCCCTTCGGGCGGGACGGGATCATCACCGCGCTGGAGTATCTCTGGGTGAATCCCTCCATCGCCAAAGGGGTGCTCGGCTATCTGGCCGCGACCCAGGCCAAGGAGACGGTGCCGGAACAGGATGCGGAGCCGGGCAAGATCCTGCACGAGAGCCGCAAGGGGGAAATGGCCGCCCTCGGCGAGGTGCCGTTCGGTTCCTATTACGGCAGCGTGGACTCGACGCCGTTGTTCATCATGTTGGCGGGGGCCTATTTCGAACGGACCGGCGATCGGAATTTCATCGAAACGCTCTGGCCGAATCTCGACGCGGCGATGCGGTGGATCGACACCTACGGCGATGCGGACCGGGACGGATTTGTGGAGTATGCCAGGCGTTCGTCGCGCGGACTCGTCCAGCAAGGATGGAAGGACTCGTACGATGCTGTCTTTCACGACGACGGCAGGATGGCCGAGTCGCCGATCGCGCTCTGTGAGGTGCAGGGCTATGTCTATGCGGCCAAGCGCAGCGCGGCGGCCTGTGCGTCCGCGTTGGGGAAGAAGGAAACCGGCGCCGTCTTGCTCCGCCAGGCCGAGGTATTGAAGCAGCGGTTTCATCAGGCGTTCTGGTCCGATCACCTGTCCAGTTACGCGCTGGCGCTCGACGGCGAGAAGCGCCCTTGTCTGGTCAAGACGTCCAATCCAGGGCATTGTCTCTTTACCGAGATTGTCGGGGACCGGCATGCGGGGCGGCTTGTGCAATCGTTGGTCGAGAAAGACTTGTTTTCAGGATGGGGGATCCGAACGGTAGCGGCGGACCAGGCGCGATACAGCCCGATGTCCTACCACAACGGGTCGGTCTGGCCCCATGATAATGCGATCATCGCCATGGGGCTGGCCCGCTACGGGCATACCGACGCGGCGGTGAAGATTTTGCGGGCCCTGTTCGACGCCTCGCAATATTTCGATCTGCATCGGCTGCCGGAATTGTTTTGCGGGTTCGAGCGCCGGCCCGGCCAAGGTCCCAGCCTGTACCCCGTGGCCTGTTCGCCGCAAGCCTGGAGCGCGGCCTCGGTCTTCTTGCTGCTGGCCGCCTGTTTGGGGCTCACGGTGCGGGCGACGGAGCATCGGATTGTGTTTCATCGTCCGCTGTTGCCGGAATTTTTGCGCGAAGTGCATCTTCGCCATCTGCGCGTCGGCGCCATGTCCGTGGATCTCGTGCTGACGCGATCGAAGGATACGGTTCGAGTGGAAGCCTTGCGTAATGAGGGCGGAGTGGACATCGTGATCGTCAAGTAGCCACGGTGCCGGATTCGCGCCACTCCTCGCAGCATCTTCTCCGAAGCCTGCCGGGTCCCCGCCTCGCCGCATGCAAAGAAAATTGTAAAGTCGAGCTGTCGGAAGGACTTCAAAGGCTTAATTGGAGTGTTTGCTTTCCCCTATGGCCATGAGGGATGGCCTTGGCGGTCGAGAACGGGTGCATGGATGTATCTTATTGATATTTGTATGATTACGGCAAATTTTTCGGAGAGAGGCACGCCAAAGCTCCTGCCTGTATGAGAAACCATCCAGTGCGATGAGCCTTCCATTCAGTTGATTTTCTTCATCACCGGACGAGGATTTTGTCCATTGTGTGGGGTCTCTCTGCGTCGTAATGTGACGCAGCGTAGAGGATCCGTTGGTGCCCCCTCCGAGAGAATCGAGACAGCGAGGACAGATGAGACGGAGTTTCGGATAGGCGGATGGTTTGCTGAAGCGGCGGCACGTGATGGAGCAAAAATCTAACCCTCCGTTATTCCACGGTTCGCATCAACTGATCGAACAGGGTACGGCTCGTGCATAGCGAGAGGCGCCAATCAAAATCAAAGAGAAGTTGTGTTGCAGTGCAGTGTGAACGTGACCGAGTGAATGGAGTGGCAAAGGGGTGAGTCCGAAGAACCAGTCGAGCGGCCTGACGCGCATCTGCCCACCGACGCCGCATACTGTGGACCGCCAAGCACATCACGCATCGTCATCCAGCTCGTCGAGGAGGAAAACCGAATTATGAGAATCGCGCAGGTCGCACCACTGTGGGAAAGTGTCCCGCCGCAACGGTATGGAGGGACCGAACGGATCGTCTCCTATATTACTGAAGAACTGGTTCGCCAGGGCCATGATGTCACCCTCTTTGCGAGCGGAGATTCTGTGACCCAAGCGCGGCTGGAATCGATTTGTCCGCAGGCCCTCCGATTGAACAGCGGGATCTTCAATCGGGACGCTCCGATGATGATGCTGTTGGAACGGGGGTTCGGCGCCCCCGCCGGAACCTTTGACCTCATTCACTCGCATGTGGACTTCCTCGGGTTCCCTGTCGCTCGGCGAAGCGCCACTCCGGTCCTGACCACCTTGCATGGACGGCAGGATCTTCCCGAGCTCGTTCCGGTCTTTCGTGAATTTTCCGACAT
>NZ_JBLYIG010000610.1:0-15605 GCF_049222245.1 Nitrospira sp. BLG_2
AGGGCGCGCTTCATCCATTTAAGGGCACCTTTGCAGGGGCATACGTAGATTGTGTGAAACATGCCGTAAAGGCAGGGTTTGGGAAGGACCCCGCCTTTGTGCGAGAAGGCGGATCAATCGGCGCGGTGGTTACCATGCAGACGACATGGAAGGTACCGATCCTCTTCATAGGTTTGAGCCTGCCCGAGCATGGATATCACGCTCCCAATGAGTATTATGATTGGGGTCAGGCCTCAGGAGGAATGAAGACATTCGCTCATTACATCTGGAAGTTAGCAAAGATGGGAAAGCATAAGATCTGCTCTTGATACCCCTATTGGACAATGACTGAATGATGGGAAAAGGTCAGTTTTGGACATTGAGTCCCAAAAATTGTTTGACCGCCAGGTTCGACTCATGCCGTCGCTCTCCCAGATCAGCATCCTTCAGTCTAGTTGATTTATAAGTTATTGTAGTTTCATGTAATATTCATTATAAATCTTTACTAATCAGGCATAGATGTTGCTCACCCAACAAATGAGGATGGGCCGCAAAGTCGATGTAATGAGGTTGATTGTAGAGACGCGCTTGGGTATTCTTGCTATTGTATGGGGGCTGAACCGATCCATGTCGTGATTGTCATGGTCACAGCAGCAAACCAAGATGAAGCGGTTAAGATTGCAGACCATGTGGTACGGGCTCGCCTCGCTGCCTGCGCTTCGACAATTCCCACAGTGCGTTCTACCTACTGGTGGGAAGGGAAGTTGATGAACGAAGAGGAATCGTTACTGCTGATCAAGACTACTTCTGATAAATTCAACTCCCTCGAAGAAACAATACGAAAAATTCATTCGTATAAAGTGCCGGAAATAATAGCGATTCAGGTGAGTAAAGGGTTTCCCCCTTATCTTGAGTGGGTTCTGCGAGAGACATCCTAGATAATGTGGTTGAAACTGCCTCGTCGAACCACTATCTTTAGGGTTGACCAATTGAGAGCGAGTGAGAGTAGGTATCCATAGGCAGGGGAGACGAAGGATATGAGTAAGACCAATATTCAAGACGGTGATGCTTATACCGTTGTCGTGTTCAGAGGATCCACTGCAAAGCCTATTCGCTTCAGCCTTTCAAAGAAACTCCTTCGTCGATTGCTTGTCTGTGTTGGCGTGGTCGTCCTTGCCGATCTTCTCGTAGTTTCACACTATGTCATTAGAACAGGGGAAGTGTGGGAGTTGGCGGCGTTCCGTACTGAAGCTATGAGCGCACGGGAGCAGACTGCGGCATTCTCAACCGCCATTGATGATTTGAAGAAGCGTCTCGGTGCGATGAATGAGGTCAATCAAAGGCTTCGAGTCATGCTGGGCATAGAAGTGCCCAAGACCGGAGACATGGCAAACGGCAGGGGGGGAGAAGAGGTCCCGATTCCCGAAGAAGGAGTCACGATACCCGGAGGAAACGAATCAAAACCATCGGGTACCTCACGGCAGATATCAGAAGGCAACCAGGAACACTCGACTGCTATTGGCCTAGAGTCATCTCGGGATAACCTCCAGGCTGTTGCTTCAGTGAAAGAAGGCTTGGAATGGCTTTCAAAGCAAGCAACCGTGCAGGAACGTATTCTTGATGAATTGTCACAAGCCGTTGAGCAGCGGTCATCTCGCTGGGCTTCGACGCCCTCGATTTGGCCGGTGAAAGGGTGGGTTACGTCTGGGTTTGGTCCGAGAGTTTCTCCTTTCACGGAGAAGCCTGCCTGGCATGATGGATTAGATATCGGGGCTGCGCCGAATACTCCCGTCCATGCACCGGCCCAAGGAAGGATTACGTCCATAGGGTACGATTCCAAGCTTGGGAACATGGTTCGCGTGGACCATGGATTCGGAGTTGAAACTATCTACGGACACCTTGCCAAGGCTTTGGTCAAGGAAGGCCAAAGGGTTGATCGTGGCGATGTCATTGCGCTTGTTGGGAGTTCGGGTTTGGCCACTGGTCCGCACCTGCATTATATGGTGAAATTGAACGGCCAGACGCTTGACCCCACCAAGTACATCTTGGAGTAGCTGCGGGTTTAGAGCGTACCGAATTCGATCGATTGTTTCTGCTGCATACCCCGGCCAGTCCAATTACTCCAACCATATTCCGTTAGCTTGCTACCAATCATTGACCGACTGGCTATGCTATACTTCGGCCCCTGCGATCTAGTCAAAACCAGATGAGAGCCTCTTGACCGACCTAGAAATCGCTCAATCCGTTACCCTTCGTCCCATTGTCGAAATCGGTTCCCAGCTTGGGATCCGCGCCGAAGAGCTTACCCTCTATGGACGCGATAAGGCGAAAGTCTCTCTACAAATATTAGATCGCCTGACGACTGTCCCGAATGGACGGTATGTCCTTGTCACGGCAATCAACCCCACGCCCTTGGGAGAGGGAAAGACCACGACGTCGATAGGTCTTGCCATGGGACTCTCGAGGTTAGGGCATCGAACCGCACTTACCCTCCGACAGCCATCTCTTGGTCCTGTGTTTGGTATGAAGGGGGGAGGGACCGGTGGAGGACATGCCCAAGTCGCTCCGATGGAAGATATCAATCTTCACCTGACTGGCGATGCCCATGCGGTGGCTGCCAGCCACAACCTGCTCTCTGCGTTCCTCGATAATCATCTATTCCATGGCAATACTCTCTCGATCAATCCTCAACGGACTACGTGGCCTCGGACCTTGAGTGTCAGTGATCGCTCGCTCCGGCAGATCCTGTTGGGGGAAGAAACGGACAGACGCTCAGGGCAATTCGTGATCACCGAGGCCTCAGAAGTGATGGCCGCATTGGCTTTAGCGAAGGATCAGCGCGATCTCCGTGAGCGGCTCGGCCGAATACTCGTGGGGCTGACGAAGACCGGTACGCCGGTCACGGCCGAAGAACTTCGTTGCGTGGGATCGATGGCTGTTCTTCTAAAAGACGCCCTCATGCCGAATCTGGTTCAAACCCTTGAAGGGACTCCGGCATTCGTCCATACGGGGCCCTTCGGGAACATCGCGCATGGCAACTGCTCGATCATTTCCGACGCGATTGCACTGAAATGCGCCGACTTCGTCGTAACAGAGGCGGGCTTCGGCAGCGATCTTGGGGCAGAAAAATTCTTTAACATCAAGTGCCGTGCGTCGGGGCTTGCTCCCACAGTGGCTGTGGTCGTGGCGACATTGCGGGCGCTGAAACTCCATGGCGGTGGAGGCGTTGCCAAGGCAGGCATTGCCTTGCCTTCGAGTCTAACGGGTCCGAATCAGGAAGCGCTCTCGAAGGGAATCATCAATCTGGAACAGCATATCGCCAACGTCCGAGCGCACGGGGTACCGGTCGTTGTCGCCGTCAATGCCTTTAAGGATGACCCTCAGTATGAATTGGACTGGGTTCGGGAACAGTCGATCAAGATGGGAGCGGCAGATGCGGCCATCTCAACTCACTGGGCCGACGGAGGGAAGGGAGCCGAACAGCTGGCGGCCGCCGTTGTCAAGGCATCGGAGAGGCCGGCTCACTTCAAACATCTTTACGAGTTGTCTTGGCCGATCAAGAAAAAGATCGAGACCATTGCGACCTGCATGTACGGGGCGGCGGGAGTGACGTTTGAACCGGAGGCTGCACGTCAAATCGAAACAGCAGAGGCGTTGGGGTATGGCGGCTTACCCGTCTGCATGGCAAAAACGCCCCTGTCGCTATCGCACGATCCGAGGCTGAAGGGAAGACCAACTGGATTTACGGTTCCGATCCGAGAGTTGCGGATCTTATCCGGAGCAGGTTTTGTGACCGCCGTCTGCTCGGGCATTCAGCTGATGCCTGGGTTGCCCAAGAAGCCAGCCGGAGAGCGGATCAACCTTGACCCGGCAACTGGGAAGATTGTGGGACTTTCCTGAAGCTCAGCGTTGCTTGAGATAGCGAAAGAATTCCGAGTCCGGGCTCATCACCAATGTCGAACCGTCTTTGAAAGCGGTCTTGTACGCTTCCATCGAGCGGGTAAACTCGAAAAACTTCTGATCCTGTCGGTAGGCATCGGCATAGATGCGGAACGCTTTGGCATCCCCGCCGCCTCGAAGTTCTTCCGACTCTTTATAGGCCTGGGCTAGGATAATCTCCCGGTCTTTTTCGGCTTCCGATCGGATTTTTTGCGCTTCCTCCGCTCCTTCAGCGCGATACTGCTTGGCCTGCCGTTCCCGTTCGGCTTGCATACGTGCAAAGACCGCCTTCTCGTTCTGTTCCGGCAAGTCGGCACGCTTGATCCGAACATCCTGAATTTCAATGCCGTACGCGGAGGCGTTTTTTCTCGCTCGTTCGGTGACCACCTTCATGATATCGGCCCTCGTGCTTGAGACGATCTCGATCAGGTCGTGTCGGCCTAACTCCACACGAAGCTCGGAATAGATGATGTCATGCAGCCGTTGCAGGGCACCGCGCTGGCTTTGAAACGCTTGATACACCTTCAAGGGATCCGTGATTCGCCATTTGGCGAAGTTGTCCAGAAGCAGCGTCTTCTTGTCCTGGGTAATGACATCCTGCGCGCTTGACTCGTAGTCCAACAGTCGTTTCTCAAAGTACGTCACTTCCTGGACGAACGGCATTTTTACATACAGTCCCGGTTCGGTGATATTGCGAACGGGTTTGCCGAGTTGGACCACAATCGCCGTTTGGATGACGTCTACGACGAAGAGGGGTGAAGCCCCGAGTACAAACAACGCGACAATCACGGCGAGGAGTGCTATCACCAATCCCTGCTTCGTCATGGGCGGGAACCTCTCGATTTCAGAGTAGTAGGGGATGGTTCCGGACGGAGCTCCTCGCCCTCCTGTTGCGGGACAGACTTGGCTCCTGCTACGGAGGCTGGTTTTGAGAGGCGGTCTAACGGCAAATAGGGCAGTATTCGCTCACCGCCTTTCCCATCAATGATGATCTTTTCCATATTGGGAAGGATTTCTTCCAGAGTTTCGATATAGATCCTCTTGCTGATGACGTCCTTCGCTTGGTTGTACTCCTTCAAGGTGGCGAGGAACCGATTGGTTTCTCCCTGGGCACGATTGACCCGTGCCTGCGCAAACCCCCTCGCCCGGTTGACGAGCTCAGCGGCTTCACCCTTTGCCCTCGGGATGATATCGTTGCGGTACCCTTGCGCCTGATTGATGAGTTTTTCTCGGTCCTCCTTGGCGTTCGTCACGTCTTTGAACGCGGCAGCCACGGCTTCCGGAGGATCGACGTCTTGGAGTTGCACGGCGGCGATCTGCACGCCGGATTGATACTGATCGAGAATCGTCTGAAGCAATGTCATGGTGTCTTGCTGAATCACCGCTTTTCCGGTGGTAAGGGCCTCGTCGATCTTGCTCTTGCCGACCACTTCCCGCATGGATGCCTCAGCCGCTTTGCCGATGGTCTCATGGATATCGGCCACATTGAACAGGAAGTCGCGGGCTTCTTTGATCTTGTACTGAACGATGAATTCGATCGCCAGGATGTTCATATCGCCGGTCAGCATCAAGGCTTCCTGGGGTACTGCCTGCTGGCGGCCTTGCTGGTTAGTACGGAAACCGACTTCGACGCGGTAGAGTTTGGCGACTTTCGGCTGAAGGACGGTTTCGACCAGAGGAATTTTGAAGTGCGGGCCAGGCTCTACCGCACGGACCGGGACGCCGAACCGTTTTACGACACCCTCTTCATCCGGGGCGACGATAAACACACTTTGCCAGACCAGGAAGATCAGCGCGGCGGCGATGACGAGATTCATGATGCCGCCTGAGGGCAGGAGGTTTTTCAATCCACCGGGAGGGAAAATGTCCTTGAATTGCGATTGAGCCTGCTTGAAGGCCTCTTCAAGCGGATCAGACTTTTTGCCCCACGGATCTTTTGGGTCCCACACCATTCAGATTTGTAATCCAGTTTAAAGCTAAAGATGAAGGAACACATTAACAGAGTGTCGTCTTAGGAGCAAGATGGCTATGTGCAATTTCGAGGTCAGATGCTGTTCCAATTCCGAAATTTTGTTCTTTTGCTCTAAAGTTGTAGGATCCCCACGCCGGTTGACGGGACTTGGCCATGTGTCTTTCCTCCTGAGTCCGTGAACAAAAGCTGTGTAGCCTTGGTGATTTCATTAAGGAAGAGGAGTAATATTTAAAACCGCCTCGTGTAGGATCTCTATTTGAAGATTGCCGGATAGACTGGATTCAGGCACAGACCATCTGTTAGTGCGCATAGGGAGTTCGGACGAAGAACGATGAAGTGGTTATTATGCTAAGACACAGGAGAGAGGCATGGAAATAATACACAACGGTAGAAAGATCGTCAGTGCTGCGCGTCGGATTGGAAATAGCTGGCTTCTTGAAACCACGATCTGGCCAACCCAATCAGATGACGCTGATGATCCGCAACTTATACAGACGATTGGCGCAGCGAGCGAATCCGAAGATGAAGCGCACGCAAAAGCAATCGAGATTGGAAAGCAATTGATTGATACCAACTGTATCTAACCACTAGGTCATCATATATTTCGCGTGAGTCGGTGCTCGGGGTCCAACTCATAGTCTTCCACAGCCCCGCAAGGTTCAGCAGCATTGAAGAACTTCGCTAGATTGCTTTTCATAGACTTGTCTCGACCTACATTGTCGATCTGTAAAGGGCCTCGGCGAGGTGTTCGCTGACTTCGAGTCTTGAAAGCGCTCAACAGAATGTCTTCTGGATGAAAAGATGCTCTTTTATTCGCGATGTCTTACAAAATCGCTTCCGATACGTCGGGCCGTCAAGCCGAGCACCGCACCTACCGCGAGCCCGATCATATCAACGCCGGCCATAGCCCACTGCCCTCTGGGTACGGTCATCAACAGATGGCTATTCGTCGTCAGACCATTGAGTAAAGGCAAGAAGCCCAACAGGAATGCCGACCCGTACAATTGCTCTTTCCAAGCCCTGGCGGAGCCTCTTCGGAAAACACTATGCAGAAGACAGAGGCTCCAGACGAGAAAGAAACAACGGATTTCCCAGAGCGACCGGTCGGCCATGGCCATTGGCAAGAGTCGATTAGCCCAGAGGAACGCGGCCACGGCCACCAATAAACCAGCCACTGTCGCGACGTTGAGGACTCCAACGAGATGATAGCCCGCTCTGCTGGAATGACCCGCATGGGGTTTCTGTCGCTTACTGGTCCACAGCACAAGTCCTGTCGCAATCATCACCGTGGCTGCCAGTCCCATGAGGAAATAGAGCCAGCGCATCCGATTGCCTCCGAATTGCGCGAAGTGCAACATGGAGAGCAGCGATAAGATACCCTCGTTTTCGCGCAGCAGCGGTATGTCCACCGGCATATACATCGACCAGAAAATCACGAGACCGGTGGCGACGATCATCAGATGAAATGGGATGATCAGGATGCCTGTTAGGTTGTGCACATCTAACCAGACGCGAGGATGATAAGGCCGGAGGCGAAACGTCATCACCTCCTTGGCGATCCACCGATGACTACACAGGCCGGTGAAGAGAGTGAGGAGCATCATGATCGCGGCGCCAGCAACCATCCATGCACCAGGCCCCCCGAAGAGCAGCCCATAATGGAAGTGATAGAAGAAATCACCGCCCTGCGTGTCGCGGAAGGTCACCAGACGACCAGTGACGGGATCCATCGTTTGTCCCGAAAAGGTTCGCTTCTCCTGTAGTTTGATCACGTGGAGAATCGGCTGGTCAAAGGAACCGTCCCAATCCTCCAGTACAGGCTGTGAGGTGAGTTGCACCTCCCACGGCACAGATTTACCATGCTCACGGGTATCGGATGTGGTTTCAAACAACTCTGGTTGCATCCAAGACGTGATCTCCGTGTCGAACACCGTCAGTGTCCCGGTAAGAAACACCGCAAACAAGAGCCACCCAAAGAGAAGGCCGATCCATGTATGGAGCCAATTTGCCAGTTGCATGTGGCGGTTCTTCATGAATGGGAATGGCATCTGCTAAGATCACCGTGCTATTGTTCGCCGTGAGGTATGAACATCAGTGCCAACCAATCGGGCGAAGGCGAGCTGGTTTGCATGGAACTGCCATCCTGTCGATGGCGATCTACAATACGGGCGACGATGTCGGTATTCTAGCCCGAGTCCGGCTCGATCGCTAGCGCACTAAAGTTATGGACGACGATACGATGCACCGGCAGAACCGTTCCGAGACTAAGTGGAACGTGGATCAGATTGTATCGGAACTGCGTGCCTCGCGTGAAATTACACACAACATCAGGCACCCAGGGCGGATTCACCAATTACCGTCGCGGAAGGCCCTACTCGGCATTGTCGAAGGCTTGAGTGCCACGTTATTTCCGAGACACTACGGCCCCCTGGATTTGGACGAGGTCAATACCGATCAATTCGTAGGCCACAATTTGAGTCAAACCTTGCCTCTCTTACAGGAACAGGTCCGGAGAGGATTGGTATTCGCGTCCAACGAGGACAATCCGGACAACCGCTGGCTTCTTGACCGAGCAGAGAGGGTCACGACTGAATTGGCAAGCCAGCTTCCCGCTATCCGGGGATTGCTCGTCACCGATTTACAAGCCGCGTATCGTGGGGATCCTGCGGCCACCAGCACCTCAGAGATTCTTCTCTGCTATCCTGGCATAACGGCCATCATGTACTATCGTATCGCCCATGCCTTGCATCGCTTAGGTGTGCCGTTGATTGGTCGGTTGATTTCAGAGATCGCACATTCACTCACCGGCATCGATATTCACCCTGCTGCTGAAATCGGCAGCCATTTTTTCATCGATCATGGGACCGGTGTCGTGATTGGCGAAACAACCGTCATCGGCCGACGGGTCCGTCTCTATCAGGCCGTCACGCTCGGCGCCAAGCGGTTCTCAGAAGGTGCACAGGGCGTTCTGATCAAGGGAGAGCCCCGTCATCCAATTGTGGAGGATGATGTGGTCATCTATGCGGGGGCGACAATCTTGGGACGGGTCACAATCGGACAGGGATCCGTGATCGGCGGGAATGTGTGGCTGACTCAAAGCGTGCCGGCACACAGCCATGTCATCCAGGCGCAGATGCGCACCTCAGCGACCATTCACCCGAACTCGATCAAGATTCCCCCCACCGACGAGTAGGCATAGCGCTGGATCGTCTCGTTTGTTTGCAGATCGAGATCCTCGAAATTCAGGCCTATCGGGCTACAAGCGGGTTGTGATCTGGACAGAGCTGCTCAAGAACATTCGGTCTAAGACGGATTCCGCCAGACGCTCGGCCGCGCTGCACTATTCAAGAAGGGCCTCGATGGACACATCCGTCCTCAGTCCGTTGGACGATAGCCATTCCGGATTGAAGATTCTCGATTGATACTTCGCGCCTGAATCGCACAAGATCGTCACGATGGTCTGGTCCCGTCCGCCCTCAAGAGCCATCCGCACCGCGCCGGCGACGTTGATGCCGGACGATAGACCGAGAAACAGCCCCTCTTCGCGCAGAAGCTGGTACAGAATGGTGAGCGCGCTCTGGTCTGGAATGCGCCACGCGACATCGACCGCAATACCCTCGAGGTTCTTGGTCACGCGGCCTTGGCCGATGCCTTCAGCAAAGGAATCGCCATCGTTTGTCTCCGTGTTGCCGTTGGTAAACCACGACCACATCGCCGCGCCGTAAGGATCGGCGCAACCAATCGTGATTTTCGGATTGCGTTCCTTGAGATATAGGGTGGTTCCGCCCAGCGTGCCTCCGGTGCCTACAGCGGAGACAAAAGCGCTCACTTCTCCCTTGGTCTGATCCCAGATTTCCGGGCCAGTGGTGCGGTAGTGCGCGAGGCGATTGGCGGTATTGTCGAATTGGTTGGCCCAAAACCATCCCTTTTCCTCTGCCATCCGCCGGGCGACATGGTTGTAGTTATCGGGATGGGAATACGGCTTCTCCGGCACGGGGAGCACCTCTGCGCCCAGCGTGCGGAGAAGGTCGATCTTTTCCTGTGACTGAGTTTCGGGAATGACAATGACGGAATGGTAGCCTCGGGCATGGCCGACAATCGTGAGGCCGATGCCGGTGTTCCCCGCTGTCCCTTCGACGATGGTGCCGCCAGGCCTCAGGAGCCCTTTCTCCTCGGCATCGAGGATGATGCCAAGTGCGGCACGGTCCTTCACTGATCCACCGGGATTCATGAATTCCGCCTTGCCGAGGAGTTCACAGCCAGTCAAGTCCGACAAGCGGCGCAGGCGGATGAGCGGTGTATTGCCGACGTGGTGGTCCACGCCATGGTAATGCGACGTATTCATTGATGAAGGAGTCAGGTTCACCAGCCGGGCCATCGTTGCGCTTGTCTTGGATACTGTTCTTCGTGACAAAACGCAAGGGGGTACTCAAAGAAAATCGAACGAAGTCCGTAGATCCACGAAGATACACCAAAAATGCTTCAGTCCTCGATGGTTCAGGTGTGGGAGGAATGAAGTACGAGAGGCAAAAATACTTTGTGTCGATGAGTCCCTTACCGGCGGGTTGGTTCATCCAGTCTATTAAGAGTTATGAGCGCCGATGCCTGTGATTGCCGTTTGCATGCCTTAGCTCGCATTGCCGTGCAATCTCTATGACCGCTTATGGAAGGCTGAGTTCAGAAGCTTCGCAGCGCTTCCAGCAGCGTTAGGTCAAAGTTCAACCGGTACAAGTTGGCTTGCAATGCTTCGAAGGTCTCTCCCTGTGCCCAATGGTCAGGGAAATTTGCCAGATAGCCGAGCCACTGCTTTTCATCGTCCAAGTAGAAATATTTGATCGCTTTCATGGGATCCCTCGTCTACAGGCGAAAGTGAAATGTATTTCACATAAATTCCAACACGCGATTATCCTTGGGTCAAGCGAACAAGGGGTTTACCTAACGACCGATAAGGGAATACGCTAGCTTACGGTTGCAGGGGCTTTTGTTGGATCCAATCGAAGTTTGGCGGTGCGAGATAGTCGGATGCCATGAGCTTGACGCCCTCAGCGATTGCTGATCATTGCAAACAGGAGCTGTTCCACTCGGGCTCGGCGCTTGATCTGGGCGCGCGACAGGGGGCGGGATATCGTTGGGGTGTAAGGTGAGAGCGTGAATGTGGGGTTATGATTCCGGTCGTGCTTTCCGTTCCCGTATTGGCCGTGTTCTGGGCTGCGGTACCCGTATTGGTCTCGTTCTCGCTCTTGGCCGGCAAGGTCTTGATGCAGTTGCCACAGCTTACTTTGTAGATCTTCGAACGACTCTCCGTGAGCTTCGTGTTCGGGATAGGCTTCCAGGTACCCCCGCCACCCGTTTTCGTCTTGCCAGAGGATGTATTTCGAGGAATGCATCAGAGGAAGTATAGCTGGTCATTTCAGATGCGCAAGTGAAGAGAGGAAATAGATTCCTTAGGATTCCGAGCTGAGCAATTTTTGAAGAAAGCCCAGGAGTTGAGCCTATTATTCTTTCCGTTGGCAGAGTCAGAACGAGATTATCTTCACGAAAATGCGAACCACTTCTTACCATGCAACGGTGGAACATTGTCGCCCTCTGACCCTTGTCTGTTTTCTACAGCCTTCACTTCCCACAGATAGAGCCACCGTTTGACGTGAAATAGCAACGCCTGATTGCTGGGAGCTGCTGTACCGGCTGTATGGCGAATGGGTCTGTCAATTTGGCATGAAAAGATCGACAAGAGCGTTGTTCACCGCTACATTTCGAAACAGATGTTCTTAAATTTCCAATTTGGTACTCCGACAGAGTGCAGAGAGGAGCGAGAGATGGGATCAACCCAAACCGCCAAGGATGAACGGTTGAAGGACCAGGCAATCAGGCAAGCTCTGGAAGGCGATGCCGCTGGGGCGAGACAGATTGTCAGCGGGATGATTGACAGACGACACTTGAGGGAGGCTTGGCAAATGATGCTGTTCATCGAATCGGAGCGGGGCAATGTACAGGCCGTGAAGGACACCATCATCTCATGTCCTGATCCGTCGCTCTTGGCCAGTCACTTTTATCTCGAGCTGCCTCAAGTCTTCGTCAAGGCAGGAAATCGGTCAGGAGCCATCGAGATCGCTAAAGCCATGGGCGATGCCGGCGTCTTGCCGCTCATCGGCATCGCTGCCCATCTGGCGGAGGATGGCGATTTTATCGGCGTCCGAGAAGCGCTCTCCCATATCGATGAAGATTTGAGAACGATGATCATGCGCAAGATGAATGCATGTCATCAAAAGAGCGACCGGCTCGAAGCGCTGAACGTAACAGACCAGGCCGCTCCTTCCGCTTCACTGGCTGCCTGAAAATCTTGATGCCATAATTTCTTATTACCGTAATTCTCCTACACACGTTCTTGTTATCGGATGATCTCTAGAGCACGAGACCTCGCTTCATACCTCGTTTAAGAAAGGAACTGCATGAGACAGAAACCGTCCTTCTCGGTTTTGCTTCTATGTGGTGCGATCATGGGGTTCACAGGTTGCAGTGGTTCGCAAACCATCACGATTCCGCCGCCGGCCTGCCCGACCATCACCGGACAACCACCGAATTTTGGCCCGGAGGCACAGCAGGCGGCCACGATGAGTGTCGCTATCGAATTGCGCGACGGGTATATGAAGGAACGCGTATTGGCGGAAATGGATCAGCCATTTCCCCAAACTGCCCCTCAACAACAGCTCACGATTGCCGAAGGCGATCCCGGGCATATTCCTTCTGGAGGGGTGAAGGTGACGCAGGCGAAGCTTGAACAACGTTTCGATAACGCCGGCCATCGGATCAACCTCTTGGCGATCGATATGATGCCCTGGTTGCGGAAAGATGAGCTCGATCCGCAGGATCCGACGCAAAACACCTATCGGCTGAGCCAAACAGTGGTATCGACACGTTCCTTCACACTTCGCCTCAGGCTGATTCCTCACCTAATTTCCCCCCAGACCGTGGCGGATTTGACGGAGCGCCGCCGCATGCTTACCTGTGATTCCAACGATACGGATTGCAGCGGCGTCGCGCTACAACTGGGATTCCATGAACTCTACGATAAAGGTTTCAGTGAAAACGTCGTCTGTAGTTCTGGTCAGCGAAGTCGGAACTACGACATGATTTCCGCCCAGGTCTTGCAGGGCGTCCTCGACAGTGTGAACGGCAAGATTATTCCACCAACGACTCCGGGAGGGCAGGCGAAGACAATCCCCGCCATGGCGCCGATTACTATTCCGTCCAAAAGCATCGTGGACATGATCTCCGGATTATTGAGTGGTCCCGTCAATCTCACCGGTGTGGCTGTCGGGTCCGATCAGCACCTTAAGATCGGCTTGGTGTTGGATCAAGGGAACCAGATCCCGTTCGATCCCATCGCCGGATTTCGCCATCAGAACGCAGATTGGGGTGTCCTCATCGAGAAGGGATTTCTTCAAACAGGGATTACCAGCAACATCACGAGCCGTGCCGCTGCGAGTGCGCCCCCGGTCACCATTACCGCCACGACTGTCGACCTGCTTCCCGGGGAGTTCCACGTGACAGCAAGCGGCTTTGCCACAACCACGGGACTAAGCTGTAACGTACCGGTGTCATTGGAAGTGTCGATTCCTGCCAGTATTTGCAAGAACGCCATGGATCAATCGGTCTTACGGCTATGCCCGGGAGCGCCCAAGGCGGCGCCCACGATCACGTTCTGCGCCTTCTGGGACACAATTATCTTCGGCCAGAGTACTGCGACCATCAGGACCTGCCCCACCTGCCCACCTCAACCTACCGGCACCTGTCAAAATCAGGTTGTGCAATTTTCCGCCGGGCCGAACGACGTGTTTTATGCGACAGAGCTGGACACGGACGGCGTGTTTTACCTCTCGGGGCGCAGCACGCTCATGGATACTAAACGTCCGGGGAAACCAGCAGTTCCCAATGCCTGCCCCTAGGGAGGAGAGACAGAGATGGTGAGGGGGGAGCTCTCGACTTGCCCACAGGTACTCGTCTATATTGCCTTCGCTTTGACTTGTTCCGCCACTCCATCTTTATCTTTCTGTTTCACCTCACGTGGATGATCTGACTCGACAGCTCAACGAACGGTTCGGGTTTGCGGCGTTCCGGCCCGGTCAGGAGGACGTCATTCGCGCCGTATTGGCCGGGCGCGATGCGATGGCGATCATGCCGACGGGGCAAGGGAAGTCGCTCTGCTATCAATTGCCGGCCACTCTCCTCCCTGGGTTGACGTTGGTGATTTCTCCACTCATCGCGTTGATGCAAGATCAGGTGACGGCCATGAGGCAGCGGAAGATTGCCGCGGCGGCGTTCCACTCCGGTCTCAGCGGTTTGGAAAAGAGCCGCGTGACGCAGGACCTCCAACAGCGGCAAGTTCAACTGCTCTATCTGGCGCCTGAACGTATGCAGCATGAAGGGTTTCTCCGACTGTTGCGTTCCCTGTGGGTTTCGCTACTGGTGGTCGATGAAGCACACTGCGTCTCCCAGTGGGGTCATGATTTCAGGCCCGACTATCTCAAGATCGGTCGCCTGCGCCGCGAGCTCACGAATCCACCCTGCTTGGCCTTGACGGCAACAGCCACCGCTCGTGTGCAGACGGATCTGTGTCGGCAGTTGTCGCTTCGTGATCCGTTCCGATTGGTCGCGGGTTTTCGGCGTACGAATCTGGCCTTGTCCGTCCATCATTGTCGGACCCTCAAAGAGAAACTGGGAACGGTGGAGCGCTTGGTTTGCGGGACGCAGAAGGGCACCATCCTCATCTATTGCGCGACTCGCCGGACGGTAGAAGAGGTGGCGTCCTGGTTGGGACAATCCCATCCATCGGTCGGCTATTACCATGCAGGGCTCCCGGATGAGCAACGGCGACTCGTGCATGACGATTTCCGCCAAGGGACACTGAGGATTCTAGTAGCCACGAATGCTTTCGGTATGGGTATCGATAAGCCGGATGTTCGGCTGGTCCTCCATTTCGACATTCCGGGCAGCGTGGAGGCGTATTACCAGGAGGCCGGGCGCGCCGGCCGTGACGGACAACCAGCTGCCTGTGTGTTGCTGTTCCATGAACGCGATGTGGCCACACAAGAATATTTCATTGCGCAGGCGTCAAAGGATTCAGAAAGCACCGGGCGTGCAGAGCGCATGGACACTCTGCTCCGAGAGCTCCTGGGGTACGTGTCGGTGTCGACCTGCCGGCAAGTCGCGATTCTCGGCTACTTTAATGATCAAGCTGATCCGCTCCTGGAACCTTGCGGCCTATGTGATCGTTGTGTTGTGCAGCCGAGTGGAATGATCTCTCGCGAGACTGCTGCGTTTGCGAAGGCCATCATGGATACTGTGTCATGGTGCAGAGGACGGTTCGGTATGGGGAGACTCGTCGACATTCTTCGTGGAAGCCGTTCAAAAGCGCTGCTGGCTTACGGCGCAGAAGACTGTCCTACCTACGGCATCGGTCGTGCCCAGACAAAGGTGTCGGTGACGAATCTCGTGAAGACTCTCATCGGCTCAGGGTATATCCAAGTCCAAGGTACCGAGTATCCCACGCTCGATGTGACACCCAAAGGACGAGAGGTTGTGCAAGGGCTTCGTACGCTAACCCTGGACCAGGCAGAGGACTCTCCGTCCGGTGGATCGATGAAGAAACCGCGTCGCTC
This sequence comes from Nitrospira sp. BLG_2, assembly GCF_049222245.1. Lineage (NCBI taxonomy): Bacteria > Pseudomonadati > Nitrospirota > Nitrospiria > Nitrospirales > Nitrospiraceae > Nitrospira > Nitrospira sp. BLG_2. Next base: position 15,550 of record NZ_JBLYIG010000610.1, read on the forward strand.
GCGCGCCGCCTTAATTGCAAGCCCGCAGGCTTCACCGGACCGCCGGCTCATTGAAC
>NZ_JBLYIG010000611.1:0-6490 GCF_049222245.1 Nitrospira sp. BLG_2
ATAGTTGAGCTTCTGCACGAATTCGGACATGCCGATCGACGTCCGATCAAAAATCTCGAACCCGATCCCCCCGCCATGCGGAAGCCCTTGGGTCGCCAGTTGCAACCGAAGGTCGTGAACCTGGGCGCTGGGAGCCAACACCGTCGATCCGCCGCCGGTCGTTTCGTACGGCACCTTCGTTTCTTTGAGCTTATCGATGATGGCTGCCGCATCCTCACTGCCGAGGTTCGTGAACAGCACTTGCATATCGGATTGCTGCGTCCACAAGGCGACGGCAATAAGGCCGGCCACCGATCCGGCCAACGCGATGAGGATGATCATCCGCTGATTGATGGAGAACTTGGAGAACATGCTAACCACTCCCCTTCATCGCGCCCAACCGATTAGCAGGCCGCGATGCTGCCAGAATAACTTCAGGATGCTCAAAAAGGCTGTCCAGCAAGGCCGCAGCGAGCGAAGAGGCAAGGCGTACGCTTCTGTACGTTGAGCCTCTGAGCGACGCGAGAACGCCGCTGGCGGGCTTTTTCAGCATCCTGTTAGATCTGCATCCGCTGAATCTCTTCATAGGCCGCGACCAGCTTGTTCCGGATCTGCATCATCAATTGAAAGGACACATCCGCCTCCTGCAAGGCGACCATGGTGCGATGAAGATCCTGCGTTTCGCCCGTCATGAGCGCATCCACCGCTCGGCCGGCTTCTATCTTCGCGTCGTTGACTGTCCCGATGGCCGACTTGAGAGAATCCAAGAAGCCGGACGTTTCCCCGTTTCCGGTGTGTCCCGCAGGCCCGACGGGGGTCACATCGGGAATGGGGGGGATACCGGATGTCGGACCATAAATGTGATTCATGGTTACCTCCCGATTTCCAGTGCCTTGTTCCACATGGCGCGTGTCGCGTTGATTGCTTGGACATTGGCTTCATACGCGCGCGACGCGCCGATCATGTTCACCATCTCTTCCATGACATTCACATTGGGAAGACGCACGAACCCTTTGGCATCGGCATCCGGATGATGGGGGTCATAAATGAGTTGCCCGGGTTTGGAATCTTCCACGACTCTGGAGACGGAGACCCCTTCGAGCGCATGCGCCGACGGCCCGGCGGCGACTTGGCGGAAAGCCCGGTGAAAAGCGCTGGGGACGGCGGTCGAGCGAAAGACGACATCCCGTCGCTTGTACGGACCGCCCGTCGGAGTCTTCGTCGATTGGGCGTTCGCAAGATTGCTGGCTATGACATTGAGCCGTCGCCGTTGGGCATCCAAGCCGGAAACCGACACGGCCAGACTGTCCGACATTTCCATAATGGACCTCCTGCAAGAGAAATCAAAAGGCTACGGTTGAGGTTCAGGCTCAGTCGACATGATCATCGACAGCCGCATCTTGACCGTAGCCTGAGCCTGCGTCATCGCGCGTCTCGTATTGCGCTCAATAACCCCCGAAACTTCCCGGCAAGTATCGTCGCCGCGGCGTTGTACTGCATGACGTTCTCGGAGAGCTTCGCCATCTCCAGTTCAAGATTAACCGAATTCGCGTCGAGAGGAAGATCGCCTGCCGGCACTTCACCGAGCTTTCCTGTCACGGCTTGCACCCCTTGCGGCCGATGCATGCCGAAATGTCTCGGCTGAGTCGCCGCCAGCACGATCGGCAGGCGACCCTTGTGCGCGGAGTGCAATTGGTCCATAAAGGTCAGCTCTGATGCGCGATAGCCCGGCGTTTCTTCGTTGGCCAAGTTCGAGGCAATCACACGTTGCCGCGCGCTGCGAAGATCGAGGGTTCGCTCCAACAGCCGAAAGGTTCGGTCAAAGATCGTCATGGATTCGGCTCCTTTCGATTAGCGTTCATTCGGTGCTCGTGCAACCTCGATGCCGCGCCAACAGTGGCGCTAGGTTAAGGTTGAGGCCGAGCGAAAGTCATAGTGGTTTCGGCACTACGCTTAACCTGAACCTGTACCTTCACCTCCCTGATCATGCCCCGCAAGAATTGCCGACCGGCAATTCTTGCCTCGTTCACTGCGCCGTAATCGACAAGGGTCGTTCACTCTCCCGATATTCCCTCAACTTGTTTCGTAACGTGCGGATGCTGATGCCGAGTTCCTTCGCTGCATGCGTACGATTGTCTTTGACACGCGCCAAAGTTTTGAATATCAGCTCCCGTTCCATCTCCCACAGAGATCCGTTGGCCGGCTGTTGCGGACGAGCAGGCAGAACCGGCGTCTCTCCGCTCTGCTCGAGCAAACAGTGTTCCGGCAGGATAGGGCCATGCCCGGCCAGCAAAACCGCCCGTTCCATGACGTTCTCCAGTTCACGGACGTTCCCTTTCCATGCCGACCGTTGCAAGTGAGCGCTCGCGCTTTCCGACAGCGCCGGCGGCGTCAGACCGTTCCTCATGGCAGACTGGCTCACGAAGTGCCGCGCCAGCAACGGAATATCGTTCGTGCGTTCCCGCAGCGGCGGAACGGTGACCGGGAAGACGTTCAGACGATAGTACACATCCTCCCGAAAGCGTCCTTGCTCGACTTCTCGATAGAGCGCCCGATTGGTCGTCGCGATCACGCGAATATTGACTGACACCGGATCACGCCCTCCGATCCGATCGACCTCGCGCTCCTGCAGCACGCGCAACAACTTTGCCTGGAGGCTCAGGTTCATTTCACTGATTTCGTCCAGAAGCAGGGTGCCGGTATGAGCCATCTCAAACTTGCCGATTTTTCTGATCAACGCGCCAGTGAACGCTCCGCGCTCATGACCGAAGAGTTCGCTCTCGAGTAACCCATCCGGCAAAGCCGCGCAATTGACCGCGATGAACGGCCGATGCGCCCGTGGGCTCCGATTATGGATAAACCTGGCCAACAGCTCTTTTCCGGTTCCGCTTTCCCCCTGAATCAGCACGGTGGCTTGGCTGGAAGCCACCGCTTCGATGGTACTGAGGAGCCGGATCATTCCCGGGTCTTGGGTGAGAAGGGCTCGGTTTTCCGTTGGTAGGGGCGAGGGATCGGCGCTCGCTCCCTCTTCTCGTCCCGATTTGAGATTCATGATGACTCGCTCCAGCACGTCCATTGAAAACGGTTTCAAGAGATATTCGCTGGCGCCCAGCTTCATGGCCTCGACCGCGGTTTCTATGGCTCCATAGGCCGTCATGAGAACGATCGTGGCTTGAGGCGCGCGCGCTTTGACCTCCTTGATCAATTCGAGACCGTTCAGACGCGGCATCCGCAGATCGGTCAGCACCATCCAAGGACGAAACCGGGTCACCCGTTCGATGGCATCCATTCCATCGACCGCGCCTTGCACTGAATACCCGAGCCGCTTGACCGTCTCCATCAACGCGGTTCGCATCGATGGGTCGTCATCGACGATAAGAATGCGTTCGCTCTCGTCTCCATTGTCGGAAGGAAAGCTGCTCTTCTCGCGGTCATTCATGAGACCACTCCTCCGCTAATACCTCATGTTCAACAGGGTGAGCGTCGCTGGATTCAGGCCGGCTCCTCGTTCCGGCTTGCACCCCATCTGGATCACCGCCTCTTGAAGGATGAGGCAGAATAATCGAGCAGGAGGTGCCTTGCCCGACCGTGCTCTCGACATCGATCCGTCCCTGGTGCGCTTCGACGATCGAATGGACAATCGCCAGGCCGAGGCCGGTTCCCTCATCCTTCGTCGTAAAGAACGGGTCGAATATGCGCGAGCGATGGGCCGGATCGATGCCCATGCCTGAGTCGCGTACCATCAACCGAACAGCGGGCATACCGAGTGCCTGCGGCGGTTCTTGGGAGAGAGTGATCGCCAAGACGCCTCCATTCGGCATCGCCTGAACCGCATTGACGACCACATTCACGAGGACTTGTTTCAGCTGCCCGTCGTGGCACCAGACCGACTGGACCTCCCGACTGATGTCTATTCGGATGTCCACCGGAACCTTGGTGATCGCATGGGCGGCCAACTTGATCGCTTCGTCGATCAACGACTCGGCCGAATGCCAACCACGAGCCATGCGAGTCGGCCGCGTGTAGAGCAAGAGATTGGCCAACAGGCGATCCATCGACTGGACGGCCTGCGAGATCTGCCGGGCGTAGCGTTTACCGGAAGAGTGCTCGTCGAGGTCGCGCTGCAGCATGGACGCGAAGAGCTCCACACTGCCCAACGGATTTCTGATCTCGTGGGCGATCCGGCCGATCAGCTCTCCCATGGCCGCGAGTCTTTCCTTGCGCTGTAGCTGTTCTTCAAGCTGATAGATGCGGGTGATGTCCTGAAATAGAATGAGGTGGCCGGAGCGCTCTCCGGAATCGTTGTGGATCGGAACCCGGCTGATGGAGACGACGGTCTGCCCCATACGTTGCGGCCGATCGCGCAGGCCGAGGCCCGCGCCCGCCAAGACGTCCGACGCGCGGCGGTTCCGCAGCTCGGCATCCGTGGCGCCGAGTAACGCCTCGGCGGCTCGATTGCTGCGACTGATCGTCCCGCCATCGTCGACCACCAACACCCCCGTGGACAAGGACTCGAGGATACCGTCCAGATGCACCCGCATGGCCTCGTTGTCGCAAAGCTGCCGGCGAAGCGCCTCATTGCTCCGCGCCAACTCCAGATCCATCTGCTCCACGCGTGCCGTGAGCGCACAGTATGACTGCTGTAACGTGTGCGCGGCCTCATCAAAACTCCTGAACGCGGCGTGGAGCAGGTCCCGTTCCTCCGGATGCCTCCTCACGGCATTCGTCATAGTCCCTCCGCTGTCCCCGAAGGGCCGGCTGTCCGCACACTCGTTTTAAGGAACGACGAAAGCCGATTGAGCATCGGATCGTCCGTGACATCGAGCTCAGCCAGCGCCACGGTGGCGCGATCGTATTGTTTTAAAGCCGTCCAATGTGTGGCTGTTTGCAAGCGCGCCCAATCGGCTTGAGACGCATTCGGATTCTTGTCCAACACCGATTGATAGGCATCGATCGCGCGCTCATGTCGATTCAATCGCGACAAGGTGTCCGCATAGGAGACGAGCGTATCGGGCGATCGCACCGCGCCGGCTTTGAATGCTTCCTCGTAGGCCAGTGCGGACTCATCCAGCTTTTCCAGCTCTCCCAGCGTCTTGGCCAACTGGACGTACATGGCGGGTCGTTCAGGATGGATGGGATGGCGCAAGAGCCATGTACGGCACAGATGGAGCAGCCCTTGCAGATCCCGCTGTTGCCGCATGGCATCTATCAGGAGATGCACCACCTCCCCTTCATACTTTCCGAGAGGGAACTGAAACCGATATCGCTCCAGCACTTTCCTGGCGGCATCAGGATCCCGTTGATCCAGATAGATCTTTCCAAGACTGATCAAAGCAGGTTCGAGCAAATTCGAATCTTTGTGCGATCGAATGATCTGTTGGTGCAGCCGTAGGGCTTCCCGCGCGAATCCCAAGCGCCGGTGGGATTCCGCTATGTCAAGCAGCAGAGGGGAACGCGCATAGCGTTGCTCGGCCAGCGCTCCATGTCTGTGAAAGAGATTGACGACCGTCAGGTCGTCTCGCGATGCGACCGCCGCCTCGATCCACGGTGTCAGAAGAACGGACAGGCGCTCCGAAGCTTTCATGGTCCATGGATCGTCCTTATCGGCGGCTCGAAGGGTGATCTCCTTGTAGGTTTGAAGCGCCCGATTCATATCGTTCGCACGTTCATATCCTTTGCCGAGGTAATACAGGGCCTCGCTCCCCATCGAATTCCCGACCTCTCGAGTCGCAATCTCTTCCAGCAGCGATCGGTAGGAGGCGTCGGTCTGGTCCGGAACCGGCACATTGTGGATCATGGCGCTGACCGTGAGCCCAAGCGCATTGCTTCCGGCCGGCAACATATTCTCCACGTGAAGCGCGGCGAGCCGAAGTTTGGCCGTCGTATCCGACGCGCTGCCCGGATAGAGCGAGGGAATCAGGGCATAGACGAACTCAGCGACCGGCTGTTTGCCGCTGGTCCGCAACCCCTCGGCCACGTGCAGCAGGGCCGTAGACGCATATTCATGGCGGGGATAGAGGTTGTAAAAGAGCAGCAGGAGTTCTCGGGAAGAAGCCTCATGACGCTGTTTCACCAACGTGGCGGCATACCGCTGAAGAGAGGACGGATCACCTCTTAGGAGATGCGGCCATCGCCGATAGCTGATCTCGTAGATCGGCCGCGCTTCTGAAAACCGTCGCTCCCTGAACAGCGCATGGGCCAACCCCAACGTCGCTCCTTGGAGCAACTGATCATCCTCACTTCGCTTTCGCACGTCGGCAAATGCATGCTCGGCATCGCTCCATTTCCCCATGGCCATGAACGTATACCCGAGACCAAGCAACGCCCGATGACCGTCGAAAGAAGTACCGGCGGAATGAGCCATGGCTTGCTCGTAAAACGCTTGTGCTTCTTGAAACCCGCCTTGCTCGAAATACACATCCGCGATCCGCCATTCCGCGCGCCGGGCGTTCGACGACTGTGGATGATCCCGAATGATTTTCTTGTATTCCAGAATGGCCTCGGATCGGGT
>NZ_JBLYIG010000612.1:0-1651 GCF_049222245.1 Nitrospira sp. BLG_2
AATATAAAAGAAAAGTGGGGGAAACCATTGCAACAACGCACCCTTGTGAAAAACGGCCTGTTTGCCTCTTAATCAGCGGGCCGTAGGTTCGACCCCTACACGGCCCACCAAGCCGCACTTCGTGCGTATCTCGGACTAATATCGTTTTTCGCATCGAATCGGCTGACCTCCCTCCCCGGTAGATTTCTCTTTTAGAAATTCCGCTTGGGCGTACCGTAGCGTTCATCAAATCGTGAGGGATCTCAATATCACACTTTATGTGAACGGCTGGCTCTTTATCGTTCATCGTACTGGCTCGCAGGGAAGTACCTCACGTAGTCTTCAGGCTTCAGACTCGTGGATAAACAATGGGCGTTGTAAGTTGCTCTAGGCACTCGATATGGCCGGCACTTTCCGGGGCTGAGGCACCATGCGGATACCACCTTTCGGCCGTAAGGTCACCATGAGTTCAGGCTCGACGGTCTCTTGAGCCAGTTGCAAATCATAGCGACGACCGATCAGAGCGAGCAGGAGCGGTCCTTCAACTGACGCGAAATGAATTCCTACACAGGCGCGTGGTCCTGCGCCGAACGGGAGATAGGCATGGCGGGCGGCAGGCCGCCCGCCATCCAACCATCGCTCGGGCAGAAATTGTTCAGGCTCTCGCCAAAAGGCCGGGTGTCTGTGCAAAGTGTATGTATCGACCAAGACAAGTGCACCAGCCCGCAACGGTAATCCGCAGACCGTGATACTGGTCGCTGCCTTGCGCTGAACCGCTGGAGCCGGCGGATATAGGCGGAGCGATTCATCGAATATGGCCCGAGTATACGGAAGATGCTGAAGGTCGTCGGCATTTGGCGTTCTTCCCTGGAGAACCCGATCCACTTCCTCGTGAAATTGTGCCTTGACCTTCGGATGGGTAGCCAGAAGATACCAGGTCCAGGCGAGCGCGTTCGCGGTGGTCTCGTGTCCCGCCGCAAAGATCGTTAACGCTTCGTCCCGCAGCTCCTGATCGGTCAGTCCCATGCCGGTCTCTTCATCGCGAGCCTGAAGCAGGAGATCGAGGAGATCCTCATGTGTTAATCCGGTGCGGCGTCGCTCGGCGAGTAATCCATAGATCAGTCCGTCCATGAATTGCATGACTGAACGAAATTCACGGTTGCGTTGAGTCGGTACCCAGGCGGGGAGGTGCAGCGGGTTGTGAAACGAGTCGAACGCATACTTCAGACTCACGCGCAGCGCACGGCTAATGTGTTCGATGTGTTGCGCCATACTGGTCGTAAACATCGTTTGTGAGATCACTTCGAGGGCCAGCTGCATCATTTCCGCAGCGATATCGACCGGCTGTCCTTCGTGATCGGCCCAACCTGCAATGCGCTGCTCGCCCACTTGAGCCATCCGATCGGCCATTGCCGCCATGCGAGAACGGTGGAAAACGGGTTGGATGATGCGCCGGTGACGCTTCCAGACTTCTCCTGAACTGGTCACCAATCCATTGCCCAACACCAGCGCGAGGCCGACCGGCCGCCGAGGGTCGTACAATTGCACATAGCGGTCGGCGGGCTGAACGAGAATCTCTTTAGCGAGATCGGGAGGACTGAAGAGATAGAGAGCCTTCGGCCCAAGCCGAAAGCGCAGCGCATCGCCGTGCCGGCGCCACCACCCAGACATC
>NZ_JBLYIG010000613.1:0-3070 GCF_049222245.1 Nitrospira sp. BLG_2
ACCATCTCGTTTCTCGGGGTGTCTTTCATCTTCGCGCTCAATATTTTCTGGCCCCGGTTTTGGCACAAGATCTTTCGGATCATGTTCTGGCCGTTCGTGCTGGAAGCGGGATTGTTCCTGGGCGAGGCCGTCTTCGCCTACGCCTGGTACTACCTGTGGGACTGGTCGGCCGTCTCCGGATGGCGCGGACGCGTTCATCTCGCGTTCGGCTGGCTTGCCGCCATCTGCGCGGTGGCCGCGATGTTCTTCATCGATATCACCGCCTCTTATATGCTGACGCCGCACCCTCTTGACTCGTCGTGGGCCAATATCTTGAACCCGACCATGATCGATCTCGACCTTCACCGATGGTTCGGAAACTTTACCTGGGCCGGGTTTGCCCTTGCGGCCTTATGCAGCGTCGCATTCCTGCGCTCCCAGGCAGAGGGAGACCGCCGCTTCTATCGCTGGGCCGGCGGCCTGTGCTTCGCCGTCGGCTTCGGAGCGCTCCTGATCATGCCGGTGATCGGCTACCAATATTTGCTGCACATCCGGTACAGCGAACCGCAGGCTTTCCATACTCTCATGCTCGGGGCCCGCTCATGGCTGTTCGATCTGGTCGCCCTGCTCTACGGACTGATTGCCGTGCTCGGATCCTTGTACATCCTTCGCGCCGTCCGTTCGAGCGGCAGGCCGGACAGCGCCGCCCGCCTGATCCTTCCGGTGTCCGTGGCGGTGCTCATAGGCGCCGGAGTCGTCTTCGCCATGCCGTATCATCTGCAACACGTTCCCTTTCTCTCTCGGCTGACCGACGCCTCGATCAATCCGCTCGGCAAGATGCAGCCGAACAAGTATTTCGCGATCGCGGCGCTGGTGTTCTTCGGCTTGCTGAATTGGATTCTCTTCCTTCGATCCTTCGCCGGGTCTGCCTCCTGGTGGACGACCGGTGCCATGAGCGGCCAGGATCGCGCGAGTCAGAAGATCCTCTTGGCGATCGCCGGTTGCGCGATGCTCACGATGGTGAGCATGGGCTGGGTGCGGGAAACGGCCAGAGCCTACAACGGATATCTCGTCTACGGCGTCATGACCCTTGCGGAGGAGCGGGCGACGTACGAAGGGAAGCCTGCTCCATGATGCGACAGGTCAAGGCGCGGATCATGTTGCCGGTCCGCACCGTTGCCGAGCTCACGATGATGGTGCCGCCGGAAGGAGGCGCTCCATGAGGATCAATCGTCGTTCGTTGCTTCGTTTCTCCCTGGTATGGCCGGCGACCGTGCCGCTCTGGTCCGGCACGTTGTTGCAGGCGGCGGAATCCAAGGACGATCGGCGAAAGGAAACACTCACGAAGGCACGCCCGGCCATGGCGGACAGCCTGGCCGACGCGATCGTCATCAAGAACGAGAATGTCTTTTTCGTGGCACGCCCGGACGGAAACGTCCCCCTGAGGAACTCTCATGGCATGGGTCTTTACTATCACGACTGTCGCTATGTAAACGGCTATGAAATCGAGCTGGCGGGATACAAACCGGCTCATCTGTCGGCGTCATCGGTTCAAGGCTCGAAGGGCGTCTTTACATTGACGAACCCCAGAATAGAGCTGGAGGGCGGCGGCTTTCTCGATGAGGAGGAACTCGGCATTACGTGGCGGCGGCTCATCGACAACGAAACTCCGGCGCTGCGCGATCGCCTCCACATCGAAAACTTCACGCTTCAGACGCTCGAGTTTACCCTCACGCTGACGGTTCAATCCGCCTTCGAGGATCTGTTCGCTGTTCGGGGTCTCCTGCCCAAGCGCTTGGGAACACTCCATCCTCCGTTCTGGGAAGGCGAGGTGTTGCGCTTGTCCTATGACGGCAAAGACGGGATCCTCCGTACCGTAACCATCTATTTCGACCCGCCGCCCGACAAGCGTCATGGCACGACGGCTGAGTTCGCCGTGCGCTTGAGCCCCCGTGATCGACAGCGAATCGATGTCGCGCTGGTCATCGGCGAATCCAAGGACCAGACCGCCCACCGTGCGATACCGGATCCGGCGGACTTCAGCAGATTGGATAGCGAGCTCGAACGGGAAACGCAGGCCTGGATGGCGCATGTCACCAAGGTGGTGACCAACGGCTCGGCCCTCGATCAACTCATGGAACGCTCCTTTCGCGGACTCCGCGTGTTGCGCACGCACGTGGAAAACGAAACGTTTTTTGCAGCCGGAGTGCCGTGGTTCGTCGCGTTGTTCGGACGCGACAGCCTGATCACCGCCTGGCAAATGTTGGCCTATAATCCAAGGATCGCCGAGCAAACCTTGCGTCTATTGGCAAAATATCAAGGCACGAAAGAAGACCAATGGCGGGACGAGCAGCCGGGCAAAATTCTCCACGAACTGCGGGTCGGCGAGATGGCGAACTTGAACGCGATTCCCCATACCCCGTTCTACGGAACGGTGGATGCCACGCCGTTGTTCTTGATGCTGGTCGCGGAACACGCGGCGTGGACCGGTTCTCTGAACCTCTTCAACGAATTGCGGGCTCCCATTGAACGGGCGCTGTCATGGATGGATGTCTACGGCGACCGGCGGGGAGAAGCCTATCTCACCTATACCAGCCGGTCGAAGGACAAGCTGGTCAATCAGGGGTGGAAAGATTCGGGAGATGCCATTGTGACCGCCGACGGCGAGGTCGCTGTGCCGCCGCTCGCGTTGGTTGAGGTGCAGGGCTACGGGTATGCCGCCAAACTCGGGATCGCCGGGTTGTTCAAGCTCGCCGGAGATCGAGATCGGGCGGACCGTCTGATTCGCGAGGCGCGGCGACTACGGGAACGATTCAACCGGGATTTTTGGATGGAGGATAAAGGCTGTTACGCGCTCGCTCTGCAGGCGGAGGGGCGGCAGGCGGCCGTCGTTTCTTCCAATCCTGGCCAGGCGTTGTGGACCGGCATCGCGGAGCAGGACAAAGCCGAACGCACGATCAAGCGACTCATGGCTGAGGACATGTTCAACGGATGGGGCGTCCGCACCCTGTCGTCGAAGGAACGCGCGTATAATCCTATCGGCTATCACCTCGGCACAGTTTGGCCGCACGACAATTCGATCGTCGCAGCG
>NZ_JBLYIG010000614.1:0-6060 GCF_049222245.1 Nitrospira sp. BLG_2
TTCCGTCACTAGTTCAGCCTCTCTACGCTTGCAGATTGCATTTTTCGAAGTGCGGAGGGTATAAAGGAAGACGATCAGAACTTGCTGATTTTCAAGCATAAAAGGACAAACATCGCATGAAAATCTCGCTACTTTTCCCCCCGACCTGGCATCCTTCTCAACCCTATCTCAGTTTGCCGTCCTTGACTGGATTTTTGCGTCAGGGGGGGATTTCAGACGTATCGCAGCGCGACCTTGGCATTGAATTGCTGGATACCGTGTTGACCAGACATTACGCAGCCGAAGTGTACCAACGTTTGACGGCCAAGCAGCACGAACTGGAGCGGACTCAGAGCGGGGAGACGGGTCCCGGCAGTCGCGAGCATTACGCGAAGGTGACCGGCTCTCTCGACCGGTTCTCCTATCTCGTTGACCGTATTGAGCTTGCCAAGGAAACATTGCGCAGCGAAGGATTTTACGATCCTGACGCCTATCGAGCGAGCCTGTTCATGATCGACAAGTGGTTGGAAGTGGTTTCCTCAATCTATTTCCCGACCAGGCTCACGGTCGTGGACAATCAGTTTGGGAACTATTCCATTTATTCCTCGAAGGATTTGATGCGGGTCGTCCGCGACGAATCCCAGAATCCCTTTCTCAGCATTTTCCGCGACCGATTCATCCCGTCGATTGTCGACAGCCGTCCCGATCTCATCGGGGTCTCGATTACGGCCACGTCCCAGATCATTCCCGGCCTCACGCTCTGTCGATTGATCAAGGAGACCGCCCCGGACCTTCACGTGACCATCGGGGGCAGCATTTTTACCCGTCTTGTGGACAACATTCGCCGCTGCCCGAACCTCTTCGAATTGACCGACGATATCGTGGTATTTGAGGGCGAAACGGCCTTGCTGGAACTGGTCAATCAGCTCGCGGGCAAGAAGGATTACAGTAAGGTTCCCAACCTGATTTATCGCCACAACGGGAAGATCACCGTCAACCAGCCGTTCTATTCTGAAAATGTCAATCAACTCCCGGCGCCGAATTATGACGGATTCCCGCTGGATCGCTACTTGTCGCCGGAGCCGGTATTGCCGGTCCAGTTTTCGCGGGGGTGTTACTACAAAGATTGCGCGTTCTGCGCGCTGACCCTCGACCATCAGAATTTCAGGCAGAAAGATCCCGGGCGTACGGTCGAGGAACTGCAATGGCTGAAACAACGCTATGGCGCGCGCCATTTCTTTTTCACCGATGAATGCTTTGCGCTGGCGCCGACAAGACGGTTGTGCCAGCAGATGATCGAGCAACAGCTCGATGTCAAATGGACGTGCGAGATGCGGTTCGAGAAAAATCTCTCGCGCGAGCTGCTGGCGTTAATGCGGGATGCCGGGTGCTTGAAGATCGTCTTTGGGCTGGAGTCGTTCAATCAGCGGATCATGGATTTCATGAAAAAAGGGATCAAGCAAGAATGGGTCAGGCGGATCGCGGATGACTGTGTCGATCTCGGCATCGCCGTGCATTGTTACATCATCGTCGGGTTTCCCACGGAAAGAGAAGAAGAAGCGCTGGAGACCATGAATTTTATCGTTGACAACAAGAAACTCCACGAGTCGTACGGATTTTCCTGTCAGCCTTGCCTGTTCGACTTGGAAAAAGAAGCTCCCATTATGAGCGATCCCGGCGGATATGGGATTCGACGAATCATGCGCCCCTCTGCGGAAGATTTGAGCCTCGGGTTTTTCTATGAAGTGCAGGAAGGCATGACTCCGGAGGAGGCAGAGCGACTGTATCAGTATGTCTATGAGCGGATCAGTGAAGTCGTGTGCGAGCTGCCCTTTAACTATGCGATGGCAGACGGGTTGCTCTACATCTCACGAGCGAAAGAAGGAGCCGGACAGGAGCCGATAGCCGCACATTGACCTCATTTTTTCGCGACAGCTATAATGTGTGATCCTATGGTGCGTCCATGAAGGCAGCAGCTCTCAGCGAGCGAGTGATAGGAAAAATTTCAGACTTCGGTCCACTGTTCGAGTATACGGTCAAACTCGTTCTCCTGACCTCTTTTCTCGAACTGGTTCTCTATCGTCTGGCCTCCCGTCTTGGGATGCACCTCAGCAAAATGGCGGCGGATCACCCATGGATCACTCCCACATTCACCGCCCTGACCGAGGTGGGCGCGTGGCTCCTCAACATCGTGGCCGTATTGTTGTTCTTGGCACTCACGCTGGCCCTGATCCACCGGTGGGGAGGGCCTGCAACAGGTCGGTTCAGCAAACTCGGTAGTGTGGGGACGGCGCTCTTGTTGCTGTTGACCGTCGTGTTTCTCATTGTGCAACCCGGCATGCTGGGCGCAATCGTTTACAATGGGGTGACGCTGCTGGTGCTTACGGTGTTTGTGTCGGAATATGTGACGACCCATCGCGAGCCGGCTCAACGTGTGCTGGCCGTCACGTATTACTTGGGCGTTTCGGGATGGCTGTACTACCAGATCGTTTCGACGATCTACAGTGTGAGCGGAACATTGGCGGAGCCGCCATTTGTCTACGAATCTCATCGCGCGGGTGAAGCGTTGATGGTTGTGGCCAGTTTCTTGGTTTTTGCGGCCTATGGCACGAGCAAGAGTCTATCGCTGCGAACGAAGAACCGTCGGCAACGGAACCGCGCCATGTGGTTTTGGTCGGCGACGGGGATCATTTTCTCGGCCCTCATCGTCGCAGACTATGCCTTGGACCTGTATAATCCGGCATTGGCCTCTGCATTCAGACAGGCCTCGCAGGGCATCGGTTGGATCTTTCAATTCGGAATGGGCTATACCTTCTATCTCCCTTTTGCGGTGTATGTCGGGGGATTGCTCTGCTGGTCTTACACCGTCGTCAAGTTACTGATGATCGGGAGACTGGCCGGCTATGGAATCGGTTTGATGTTCATCGCCGGTTATGCCTTAATGTTCTCGAACCTTACTTTGATGGTCGTGCTTGGAGTCATGTTGCTCGCCCTTGATCGAGTGAAACGAACCGTGATCGAATCGGTGCCGACCGCCGTTGGCCCCACGATGCCGGCATCGGAAGGTCTACTCCACGGGCAGGCTTAGTTTTAGCGCGAGATTATATTTATGGAAAATCAGGAACCGACGTCATCGCAATCGGAGACCGTTCTTGACCCCGGGGATCAGCCGCTCACCCCGGACGAAGAGATCGCGGGGATCGAAAAATTATTGGCTGATGAACCTGACGACTTTCAGGCTCGCTGTCGACTCGGTGAGTTGTACTTCAGCAAAGGGCGGCTCGATGATGCGTTGGCAGAGGTCAAGAAAGCGATCGAGATGGCGGAATCCCTTCGCGCAGAAATGAATCGCTCGCTGGCCATGTATTACGCAAATCTGGGAACAATCTACGCGACCAAGAACATGACTGATGAAGCCGAGGCCGAGTTTCGGCATGCGCTGGATATCTTCCCCTACGATGTCCTCGCGCTGTTCAACCTTGGGAGGGTCTACGCAGACAAGAAACAATACATGGAGGCGAAAAACTATTACGAGCGCCTCGTCGAAATCACTCCGGAGGACCCGATCGCTTGGTATAACCTCGCGGGGGTCTATATTGAGCTGGATAACCCTCAGGTGTCCGATTACAACACCATCGACATGGGTATTCAGTGCTACCTTCGCACCTTGGAACTGGACCCCAAGCACTTGGAATCGAGCTTCAAGTTGATGGAAATCGCGCTCAATCATAAGAAGAGCGATTTGGCGGTGAGAGTCATGGAGAGCGCCGTGGAGCACAATCCTGATGAACCGCTCGCGTATTACAACCTTATCAGCGTGTATGACAAGTGCAAGATGTTCAGCCAGGCCGAAGAGACGCGCAAGCGGTTGAAAGAGCGGTTTGCCAAGAAACCGAAGGATGGTCCGAGGTCCTAATTCCTTTTAGGAGAGGTGCACTATGTTTGGCAGTCTAGGGTTCACCGAGCTGATCCTCATACTTATGATCGTGCTGATTATTTTCGGAGCGGGGAAATTACCGCAATTGGGCGAAGGGCTCGGCAAGGCGATCAAGGGATTCAAAAAGTCCGTCCATGAGGCGGACGCGATCGAGGCCGATGCTCAGGCTGCAGCGCAACAGGCCGCTGCGCCTCAAGCCGTGACCGCGGCTTCGACCCAGAATGCTCCGTTGAATCAGCCTGCGCCGGCTACCGCGCAGCCTGCTCCACGTTCCTAGCACCCATCACGGCTATGGATACAGAACTCAGCTTGGCAGCCGGCTACATTGAAACCTTTGCCGGAAACGGTAAGGCTCGAAGCACGGGTGACGGCAAACGCGCGGTGAAAGCCGGCATCCCGCTCCCCCATCACATCGCGCTCGACAAGACAGAGCAGTGGCTCTACTTTGCCGAATCAGGGTCCGATCGAGTCAGGCGCGTCAATCTTCAAGAAGGCACCCTCCATAATTTTGCCGGCATCGGGGAGACGTGTTACAGCGGCGATGAAGGTCTCTGTGGCGAAGCAGGACTGTATTTGCCGTTGGGCGTCGCGTTTGATTCCCGGAACAATTTGTATATTTGTGATTCCGGGAGCAATCGGATTCGAAAGGTCGATCATGAGACGGGCATCATTACGACGGTGGTGGGGACCGGTCAGCATGGGTTCAATGGGGACGGTCCCTCGCTGGAAGTCAATCTCACCTGGCCGGCAGCGATTGCCTTTGATCGGGAAGATGTCCTCTTTATCGCCGATACCCAGGCTCACAAGATCAGACGATATGATCCGAAGACCGGAATGGTGACGACGATTGCTGGGACCTGGTCGGCCGAAGATGAGGCGCGGGAGCAGCCGTTGGTGGCTAGGAATTTAGTTGTTCTGTCAGGCGACGCGATCGGAATCGATTTCAGCGATGATCAGGGATGGCTCATGCCGGTCTGTTCGGATGGGCTCGATATGTCGATGTACCTGGACGATGGAAGGCCTGCGATGGAGTCGCGCCTCTACGACATTGTCGGGCTAGCGGTCGATGCCAAAGGCGACGTGTACGTGGTTGACAAGGGCAGCAATCGGGTCAGAAAGATCGATTCCAGGACCGGAATTATTGCGACTGTCGCAGGGGTTTGCCGGTACGGATACGACGGCGACGATAAGCCGGCCGTCAGAGCCATGTTGCATGCTCCGGAAGCCGTGATCTTTGATGAACAGGATAACCTCTACATTTCCGATACGATGAATCATCGGGTCCGTAGAGTGGATGCGAAGAACGGTCTCATGACCACCGTTGCCGGAAACGGGGACAGTGGATATGAGGACAAGAATATCGGCGGCTGTGGGGCCGCTCGATTTGTCGCCAAGGAATCGGCCGGGATGTTAAAACACGGAGACGGTTTGCTCGGGACCGAGGCTGTCGTGAATTCCCCCGTCGGTTTGGCCGTGGATTCGCAAGGCCATCTCTATATCTGCGAACGCGGAGAGAATAAAATCCGTCGTCTGAAGCTCTCGTAATTCATAACCGCTCATCTCCACGTTTGTCTCGCACGGGTTTTGTGATATTCTGAGTTCGGCTTTCTCTCGGAGTACCGTGCGGTGCGAATGACGTACATCGGCAGTTCCCCCTTTCACCTCCTTGGGTTTTTTTCAAGCCTTATTGTCGTTGCCGGTGTGCTCGGAGCGTTTGGGATTCCGCTAGTCAGCTCGGAGGGAATGACCATCAGATCTTACTTGGTCCAAGGTGATCTGCCGAATAGCGCCGATGATGCCGATTGGGGAAAGGTCTCACCGATCACCATTCCCCTGAGCGGGCAAGTGATCACGAGGCCGGTGTGGCCGGAACCCACGGTGCGGGCGTTGACGGTGCGGTCCGTACACAATGGAACCGAAATCGCCTTCCTGCTGGAATGGCAAGACAACACGAAGAATGATCGGCTGACTCCCGGCACCTTCCGGGATGGAGTCGCGGTCGGACTTCCGCTCGGCGATGCGCCGGCATTTTTCTGCATGGGACAGCTGGACCACTATATCAACATCTGGCACTGGAAGGCGGACTGGCAAAGCGATATCGACCGACGGGCGGCACGGGCGTCGGAGAAAAAAGAGGGAGGGGT
>NZ_JBLYIG010000615.1:0-9521 GCF_049222245.1 Nitrospira sp. BLG_2
GCTGAATCACCTCGTTCCAATCCTCCGGGGTGACAAGCTCGAATGCCGAGGCCTCCATGGTCACCTTGCCTTTGTGTGAAACCATGCGCGAACGTAATGCTTCTGCGTGAAGATTGAGATGCTGCGCAAAACCCTGTGCCAGGGTGATCCAGATGGCATCCGGGGTCAGCACCAACGGCCGATGCTCGCTAAAGGCGAGATACACCGCATGAACCAAACCATGCTCTATGCCGTGCTTTTCAAGCACGATGTCAGAGGCCTGCTCATGGGTAAAGGCCTGGAGCGGACGAGCCAATCTTTTCTCAAATTGCTGTCTTGCATGGGTCAGCGGAAGACGTATCGGACTAGGCACTACATCATCGACACGAAAACAAATTTCTGTTTCCGACCGATGGACAATCGGAGCCTGATCTGTTGGACTGGTGATATTGTGTGGCATCAGACTCCTCTTGGGCTTAGTGGTGAAGCACAGCGTTCAAAGCATAGGACACAACCGAGGTTCCTTCCGGCGAAGTGATGCTCCTGACGCTCGCCACAGTCTTGACCAGGAGCTTGTACTGCCCCACCCCACCTGGTTCACGGAAGGCCATTCCGCTGTTGCTACTCGGGTGTTCTCCGGCAATCACTGGAAAGCGCGAGGGTACTGTGTCCGCAATCGGGTCAGGATAGTTCAGCATATACGCACGTCACACCGAAGAGCACCAGAAAAACAATGACAATGCCGACTGCTCAATCTGTCGGCAGATACCCAGAAGTTGTCGGTCCGCTGGGAGTTTCATGGTCCGCATTCACTGTCTTCATCTAACTCTCACGGCTTCCTTCGTCTGTCAAACGATCATGTGGAATCGGCAAAGCTGTTCAATGATCTGGTGCTGACACCACATCGAGACACGAAGTTTGAACCACACACTGGCCCATTCCTCTTCGAGTTCCAACGGCACAAGATGGTTAATCGAAATAGATACGGTGATGATGAATGCCGCAGCACAAAAGCGAGGTCATCGACCTCAGCACGTCGTCCCCACGTTCTGGGGATAATCTTGCAAACAACGACTTCGGCGCACGAATGACCACGCATTACATCCGGTACCGTATGTTCCCTATTTTTCAGGCATCCGCCGTGTCACTCGTAATGGGCCTGCAGTCGACCAATGTTTCGACATGCGTGATCTGCGCGGAAGGATAATCAACGGCAAGCGCAACAGGGCTTTCGCTGTCGCCTCACAGCGGCCAGCCCTGATTAGCAAAACTATAGAGGCGGTCGTCACCGAGAATGAGATGGTCGAGTGGCCTGATGCCCAATAAGTCTCCAGCGTCTCGCAATCGTGCGGTGAGCATCCGATCCTCAGGGCTCGGCGTGGGTCTCCGGAGGGATGATTATGGACGGCGATGATCGCACAGGAATTGAGGAGGATGGCCGGCTTGAAAACTTCACGAGGACAAAGCTTCTGAGACACTCCACAACCACTGTCGCCCCCGGTTCCTTCATTGAACCAACTCCCAACTGTTGCTACCATGGTCGGTCTTCTATCTCTGAAAAGATTGCTATGCCCAACCCTCTGCCCCCCAATGCATCTACCAGTCACCTCATTATCGAGGGCGCCCGGCAGAATAATCTCAAGAACGTTTCGCTGCAGATTCCGCACAATCAAGTCACAGCCATTACCGGTGTGTCGGGCTCGGGAAAATCTTCACTCGCGTTCGACACAATCTTTGCCGAAGGCCAGTGGCGGTATGTCGAGTCACTCTCCACCTACGCCCGCATGTTTCTCGACAAGGTGGCTCGCCCGGATGTGGACCGCCTCCTCAACGTCCGGCCGGCGATTGCCATTGAGCAGAAGAATCAGGTGCGCACAGCTCGTTCGACTGTCGGCACGACGACTGAAATCGCCGACTTGCTGCGCCTTCTGTTCGCCAAGGTCGGCAAGCCCACCTGTCCTGATTGTCATCAGGAAGCCAGCTCATTTCAGCCGGACACCGTGGCCGACGATCTTCTCAAACGATGGCCTGATGCCCGGGCGATGGTGCTGTTCCCCATTGCGACTCCTTCGTCCAAGGAAGAACCTCTGTTTGTCCGATCACTTCTCACTCGTGGATTCACCCGAGTTAAGACCACCGACGATGTACTCGACTTGCATGAGGTGGAGTCCTCTCCACTCCATCGCTCTCCCTCGCTCCACATCGTCCTCGATCGCCTGGTGATCCGGAATGACAATCGCGCTCGACTGGTCGAAGCGGTCGAAACGGCGTTTCGTGAAGGAGAGGGTCGCTGTTCGATCGACATTATCGACCATGGATGCCAATCCTACAGCACGCGATTTCTCTGTCAGCGTTGCGGACGAACCTTCGAGCCCTTGAAGCCGATTCTCTTTTCATTCAACCATCCGCTTGGCGCCTGTCCTGAATGTAAAGGGTTCGGCAACGTGCTGCGGTATGATCCAGAGTTGGTCATCCCAGACCCAACCAAATCGCTTGCCCAAGGAGCCGTCGAACCCTGGAGCAAACCCAGCTCCGCCTGGTGGCAGAAACAGATGCTGCTCGCGATGAAACGGCACAAGATTGATATCACGGCTCCGTTCAAATCTCTGCCGAAAGACACGCAACGATTGCTCTGGGAAGGCGACAAATCTTTCGACGGGATTCATGATTTCTTCGAGTACCTCGAGGGGAAACGCTACAAACTGCATGTCCGCGTCTTCCTCAGCCGCTACCGGACGCCCTTTGATTGTCCCGGTTGTCATGGCAGTCGCCTCAAGCCGGATGCGCTGTTCGTCAAAATTGCCGGAGCCAACATCCACCAAACGATGGAGCGGACCGTAGAGGGTCTTTTAGAATGGGCTGAATCCTTACCCCTATCGCCCTTTGAGCAAGAAATCGCCACAGATATTCTCCGCCAGCTCCGAGCAAAACTGGGATTTCTCCGGCGTGTCGGACTTGGGTACCTCACGCTCAATCGGCAAACCAAGACGCTCTCCGGTGGCGAGGCACAGCGGGTCGCGCTCGCCAACCAACTCGGATCTCGGTTGGTCGG
The DNA here is from genome assembly GCF_049222245.1 of Nitrospira sp. BLG_2. Lineage (NCBI taxonomy): Bacteria > Pseudomonadati > Nitrospirota > Nitrospiria > Nitrospirales > Nitrospiraceae > Nitrospira > Nitrospira sp. BLG_2. Next base: position 3,032 of record NZ_JBLYIG010000615.1, read on the forward strand.
CACACTCTATGTCCTCGATGAACCGACGATCGGTCTGCATGCCAGGGATACTGATCTCCTGGCCGGCATCCTCCACGATCTGGCCGACACCGGTAATACGGTGATCGTCGTCGAACATGACCGCCGCATGATTGAATCAGCCGACTACCTTGTCGAACTCGGCCCCCACTCCGGCGAAAAAGGCGGCGAAATCGTCTGCGCGGCCCCCACGCAGGCATTCATCCAGGACCGTCGAGCGACCACCGCCCGGTACTTGCGCGGCGAAGAACAGATTCCCCAACCCACATCACGGCGATCTGGAAACGGCAAGATGCTGGTGATTGCCGGAGCCACTGAACATAATCTCAAAGACCTCTTCGTTCGCATCCCCCTGGGCATGCTCATCTGTGTGACCGGCGTGTCGGGTTCAGGCAAGAGTACGCTGGTTGAAGATACCCTCTACCGATCCGTGGCGCGGGCCTTCCGTGTGGAATCCCTTCCCATGGGGCGGTTCAAGGCGATCAAAGGCATCGAGCACCTCAAAGGTATCCGCTTGATCGACCAACAGCCGATCGGGCGCACACCTCGCTCCAACCCGATTACATACTTGAAGGCGTTCGATGAGATTCGTCAGTTGTTCGCCTCTCAACGAGAAGCGCGACAGCAAGGTTTCACGCCGGGTCACTTTTCCTTCAATGCCGCGGGCGGGCGCTGCGAACGCTGCGAAGGCAGCGGCGTGGAAAAGTTGGAAATGTACTTCTTCGAGGATATCTACGCGCCATGCGAGGTCTGCGAAGGACGACGCTTCAAACCGGAAATCTTGAAGACTCGCTACCGCGGCAAGAATATCTCCGAAGTCCTCAACATGACGGTGGAAGAGGCATCCTCGTTCTTCACTGGGACGCCGAAGCTGCAAGAAAGGTTACGTCTCCTCGCCTCTATCGGTCTAGGTTATCTACGCCTGGGCCAGTCGGCAACCACTCTGTCCGGCGGTGAAGCCCAACGCTTAAAAATCGCCGCTGAGTTGAAGGACACGTCCGCTAAAGACGTACTCTATATCATGGACGAGCCGACCACGGGTCTGCATTTTGAAGATATCAAGAAACTTCTCGCTGTCCTCCACAAACTCGTGAATGCGGGTAATACCCTGGTAATTGTCGAACACAATCTGGACGTCATCAGGTCCGCCGACTGGATCATCGACCTCGGTCCCGAAGGTGGAACAGCCGGAGGACAGATTGTGGCCGAAGGTCGGCCGGAACAAGTGGCGAAGGTCGGCGCGTCTTATACCGGGCAATTCTTGGCAGCCGCACTCAGAGCGGAACCTTCTCACGCATGAGGCGGGGCAAACGAGGTCACCCCGCCTCACCACTGCGGCTACTTAGTTTTTGTCTCCGGTTCGGCGACTTTCTCCAGCGTATTAATGCTCACATGCGGCCATTGGATGAGGCCAGGGCGCAGATTATCAACTCGCGGGAAGAAGTCCAGCATGACCAGTTGCGTATACTGCAGACGCAGCTTAGGTTTCCCATACTTATCTTTCTCCCTCAATTCCTGAATCCAGAACGTGGACTTCACAACCGTTGCGTTGGCCTGCCTGACGACGAAGGGAATATTAACGACTCCACCCGTCGGCAGCGTCGAATCAACATCAAGGACCGTTGTCTTCTCGACCTCGACACCCTGATTCGCCGCTTCCAGCAGATCATTCGGGCTGACCGGATTGAACAATCCCTGAAATAAATTGTCGTTGAAGTGTTTGTACGGTGCCAGGTAGGGGTTGTTGAGATCCTGATCGACCCCGATCGGCAAACCACTGACATCAGGAATGCTTTGCGCGCCTGAGTGTTCACTGCTTCGGCCTAAAGCCAATACCGAGTCGCCATGGGGAATGGTCGCGAGTCTTCCAATATTGAGGCCTTCCGTGACACCATTTATCATATGCAGCCATAAACCCGGTTCGTGATGAATGACATCCCCTGGCGACCCCGCCAGGCCGCTTTTCGGGAAATCATCACCGGCGATTTGCCTTATTCTCTGTTGATAGTCCAATGCCACGAGAAATTGATCGGCATTAGCGGGAGTCCCCGGAGCGAGACGGATGCCACGATTCGGTACGGCCTTATCCACCAGGATAAACTCAAGCTCTTCGTTGTATTGGTGAAGCATCAACCGATAATTGAGAGGGAAGGGAACCCCCTGCGGTGACGGCGCCACAAACGGCAGGGCGATCATATTCCATCCACGGCCTGGCAGGCTAGGCAGGTTCGCCCACTTTCCAGGAAGAAGCTTTAACGGTCCAAGTTCCTGATCATTCGTCTTTGGTGGTTCAAGCCTTCGCTTTTTATTCTCGAGCTTTGCCGGTTCCGTTCTCATCGTCTTAAAATCTTTCACCATATCTCCCATTGTCAGACCTCCGCTTCATTTAGGTGAGCCACCGTTGCAAGAACCGATAGACATCTAGCTGCGCAACCGGAATAGTGAGCCGCTTAACAAGCAGAGACCACCACCTCCTTTCCTCCCTTCACCATTTTCATTTTCCGGTTGACGTAGGTCACTCTGGAACCAACTGAATGCATGCACAATTAGAATCACGTGCTATTGCATATCAGCCCTGAGCAAGCGGAGTGCCATTGCTGGAGGACAGTATCGACTATTCCAGAAGAACTCGTAAGTTCTTTATAGTCGATGTTATACGTAGCACTGTCCCTGTGACGCACATCTGTGAGACACGGTTACCTGTATCAGAAAAGATTCAGCCCCTGTATCGGAATAGATTCATGTCTGCTCCATACGTTACGAAAATCACTCAGTTCGCATTCATCCAATGAAAGCGCCAAAAAAAGAGTCGACATGGAGGTTACTCCACGTGCATGAACAGTACATTTCTCTCTATGGCTCTAGAAATTTCTATACGCTAGCAATGATGACCGCGTCTGTGGTGTGTGGATGGGTTGTGAGGAGTGTAGTAGACGTTGCGCGACGATGTTTCGCTGAAACAAGAAGGGCAAATCCTGTGATACAGGATGTCTGGACGTACGTATCGTCGGTGGTTATTCTTCCTGCTTGTCGGCGTTCATCGCCGCTTGTCCGCCCGCCAATTTCTTGTGCAGATATTTCTTGCTGAACGCCGTGATGGCAAAGGCAAGTCCAATTGCAATGGGGACAAAGATCGCCGAAGCGAGATTCACATTCTTGAGCCAACCGAGTTCGGCAAATCCTTTGAAGACGTAACCCGCCAGCCCAGACAGATAATAGGCAATCACGATTATTGACAAGCCTTCAACCGTGTGTTGAAGAATCACTTGACTCTTGGTCGTTTTATCGACGCTTTGGAGCAGCGCGAGGTTTTGCGATTCCAGGATCAAGTCGATGCGGGTCCGAATGATCGCGATGATGCCCTCGAATCCGCCTCGGAGCGTGTCGATGCGGCGCAACAGCTGCTGATACCCTTCCGCAACTCCCGTAATGCCCCCCAACACATAGTCGGAGATCGGACGGTAAGAGTCCATCGGATGCTCGGCGATGGACGTCAATGTCGTATGGACGATTTTGTCGTACGGCAGGGAGGCGGACAGCTCGAAGTGAAGTTTTCCCGCCATGCGATTCGTCTTCAAGAGATCCTGGGTGAGGGTATTCAGCCATCGCTGCAACGTCTCCGAGTTGGCATGGCCGATGTGGGACGTAATGATTTCTCGCTGCCTCAAGTGAACCTGCTCAAATTTATAGACTTGGTCGATGGCGGCGGAGAACAGCGGCTTTTGCATCAATAACAAATGATAGTAGGTCTCGATCCGCACGATGGCATCGACGATGTCTTTCAGACGTGACGGATCCCCTTGCGACGGTCCGACGCTGACCCAGTACCGCTCCCGCCCTTGATCGTCCGGTGGAAAGCTCGTCGCGACACAGGTCTGTTCATTGAAGATTCGACTTCCGTACAAGACGGGGCCGGGTATCAGCCCGCGCAATTCGCTCCGCGGCGGCAGCATGCCCGTCGTCAGCAGTATGTCCAAGCGACAGACCATCGACCCAAGCGGCTCCACGGGAAACCGGTAATCCGGAAATCCCAATGGTCCGAAGGTCACTGTCCCGTTTGCTTGCGACGGCACATGCCAGAGTTGGTAATTATAGTATTCCGTATGCGCCTGCCAGATGATGATGAGCCGATCGCCGTGTTCGGATTCCTTGATACCGTAGCCGAAATTTTCCCGAAGCTCGGTCGTTTCGACGGGAACCTTGAAATGTCCCAACAGCGACTGGAATTCCGACCGACTGGCCGGGCGCTGTGTCGGCGGGTCTGACATACGAAACGCTTTGTAATGCACATGGGCCGGCGCACGCAACCATTTCCCGATCGGCTGGTGCGGGCGTTCGTGCAACTTTCTCAACAACGTTTCAGTCCCTGGCCGAGACATTTCCGGCTGACTCACCTATTTCCCCTCTCCTTGGACCGATACCGATCCGGCCTATCTTTTCCACCGACCGATGCGCGCGTCATCCGCAGGAAGCGCGCCACGGATAATCGCCGCGGCAACTCGCGCGAAACGGCGCCTGGATGAACAGCCACAGCACGGTCAATACTGCATGACCCTAGCATTCGGCGCGGCAAGCTTCAACGATGATGTGGCGGATCCTGCCGCAGGATGGCGAGAACGTTCAGTTGCAAGATGGATCGAAGGGCATTTCGGCATATGGCTGATAGGCTTCACCGAGCCTAAGGAGGATATCTCCCCAGACATGCGTCGGATCTTTTTCAAACACCGCCTGCGGGTCCGCAGGCAACGTGATCCACGATCCGGTCTTCATCTCGTTTTCCAGCTGTCCTGGCCCCCATCCCGAATAACCAAGATAGGCGCGGAAGGATTCTTTCGTCCCGACGCCGGTGAGAATGCGTTCGACCATGCCGACGTCCCCGCCAAGACAGACGCCGTCGAATACGTGATGCGCATTGTCGGGAAACTGATCGCCCCGATAGAGCAGCATCACTTGATTCGTCTGCACGGGACCACCGGCATAGAGGACATGACCTGATCCCTCAATCACCGGAACCTGGGGAAGGGCTTCAGAAATGGACATGGCCGTGGGACGATTCACAATGACACCGAGCGCTCCTTCCGGCCCATGTTCGCACAGCAAGACGACGGTCTGGCGGAAGTTCGGGTCTCGCAGGCTCGGCGTAGCGATCAGAAAAATGCCTTTGCGGAGTTCGGTATTCATGAACGAAATCCTACCTTGCTCACTCGACTTGCGCAAGCACTGGGTTTCTCTCAACAGGATGTGAGGTCCGAGATTACATCTTGTACAACGACGCGCGGCGGTCGCGAAGCAGATCGTTGTAGCGATTCAAACTCTTATTGCGGGCTTGAGCCGGCTCTATCTCCACGATGGCCAGTTCTTCTTGGTCACGAGACGCCCGATGTTGAATGACCCCCTTGGGTGTGACCACTTCGCTCTGACCGATGTAGGTCAACCGCTCTTTTCCACCCCGCGCTTCGCTGCCGATGCGATTGCACGTCACGGCAAATACTCGATTTTCAAGGCACCGTACCGGCATGGAATCCGGGCAATTCGGCAAGACCAGGTTGGATGGATGGCAAATGATATCGGCACCCCGCATCGCTAACGTCCGAGCGGCCTCCGGATAGTACCAATCGAAACAAATCATGATACCGATCTTCGCCGACCCGATATCCCATACAAGAAATCCGGAGTCACCGGGAGTGAAGCATTGTGTCTCTTCGTAAAAGAGATGAGTCTTCCGATAGCACCCAAGGAAGCCCGACGGGCCTACGAGGACGGCTGAATTGTAACAGCGGGGGCCGGATCGCTCAGGAAGTCCCGCCACGAGATGCATCCTGCGGCGTTTCGCGAGGTCAACCAGACGACGCACCGTCGGTCCGTCTGGAACGGGCTCTGCGAGTTGTTGCGTTTCTTCATGTGAGAGGAACTGATAGCCGGACGCGAACAACTCCGGCAACACGATGAGATCCGCGTGCGCCTGTTCCAGCTTGGCCGTGACCATTTCCAAATTCTTGGTCACCTCACCAAACTGTGGATCGAACTGATAAAATCCGACTCGCACACTCTCCTCATACAAGAACGGGCAGGGATTGTGTCCCTGCCCGCTTCAACAAAAGCATCTTACAGCAGCCGTGGCTGTTTCCCGCCGGTTACTTCACTTCAGACAAATGCGTGACCGCCCCCTCGGCATGTTCGGTACAGGCATCGGCATGCCCGGCTTTACCATGTTTCACGGCTTCCGTTAAGTGTTTCACACCTTCCGCCCCATGCGGGTTTTTCATTGTTGCCTGGGCATGCTTGAGCGCTTCGCTTGCATGTTCAACACAAGCATCCGCATGGCCTTCTTTCCCATGCGACACGGCGGCCTTTGCGTGCTCAACCGCTTCAGCCGCATGCTTGTCGGCGGCGAGCGCTGAACCATTCAGCACCGGGACGCCAACCAACAGGCCAAGTCCGAGCACCACCATCGCACTACGAAGGATTCTTC
>NZ_JBLYIG010000616.1:0-9111 GCF_049222245.1 Nitrospira sp. BLG_2
CACTCCCCCCCAGCGCCAACTGTGAACGTCCACCTTCAGCGCCACATACGTCTCGGTGGTCGAGCCGGGAGATACGCCCGGTTCCTCCAGGTAGCCGGCAATTCTCTGGCCGGCGACATCCCATGCCGTATATTGGCCGAAGACCGTGTCTTGGGGGTCAATCGGTGAAATAGAACGGAGTACCTTCAGCTTTTCAGCCTGGATCTGGGACGCTTCGAAGGAAGTCGGCACTTCCATGCCGACGACGGTCAGCAATTGCGTCAAATGGTTCTGCACCATGTCACGCAAGGCGCCGGCTTCTTGATAATACGCCCCACGGTGTTCGACACAGAGGTCTTCGGCGACGGTAATTTCCACGCTCTGCACCATATTGCGATTCCACAGTAACTCAAAAATAGGTTTCGCGAAGCGAAAGGCCAACAGATTCTGCACGGTCTCTTTACCGAGATAGTGGTCGATACGATAAATCTGCGATTCGTTTAGAAATCGGTGTAAAAGGGTATTGAGCGCGCGGGCGGAATGAAAATCGTGACCGAAAGGTTTTTCAAAGACGACGCGTACCCATCCGTGGCCTTTCAGCAAACCGGCTTGATCGAGTAATTCCAAGGTTTCAGGCACAATCGTCGGGGGGAGCGCCAGATAGAAAATCCTGTTTTGCGGCAGGTTTCTGGCAACTTCAAGACGAGCGATACACGCGGCGAGGGTTTGATAATCCGTCAATTTACCTTCCCGCAGAGTCTGATAGTACAGATGGTCTTCACACCATTGCCTGAGATCAGGAGCGTTACGAGCGCCCGAATTGCGCAGCCCCTCATAGGCCCACAAGCGGAAAGCATCCGCGCTCATTTCAGGCAAGGCGGCTCCCACGATAAGCGTATTCTGCTTCTCCACCTCACCGTAGGCGCGCAAGTGAAACAATGCGGGCAGCAGTTTCCGTCGCGTCAAATCACCCGTCGCCCCCAAGATAATGAACAGATGTGGCTCGACCGTGTGCTCTTTCATCGTCCTTCGCCGTGATGATTCTTAGAATACGTTGAAGCTATGACTCATTCTTCCGCTTGTCAATGAACGAAACCCCTAAATCCTCTATCCTCCTTCGAGAACGGCACCGATCTACTCTTTCGGTTCCTCGATCGGACCGGCCCATTCGCCGTTCGCGAGCGATACCTCTTGAAAGCCGCCGTCCGGCCATTGGAACTCTCCGGCTTGATCGACAAGCACGATGAAGGGGTCCGCTTCGTGGGCCAGCCCGCGAAACCAGTACCACCCCGGCCTTGTCGGTTTGTCGTGGCTCCAACGATAGGTCGGCATCGGTTCTTCCTCATGTCCTGAACGGTTCGTCATACTCCCCGTCTTCGTGTTCTGGTAGAGTACATCTTCATTTGTGACCCTATCACGTCATGTCCGCACTTCCAATAGAAGATGTCCTGCCGTTAGTTCTCCGAGCATTGGAGGCCGGTCCGAATGCATTGCTGACCGCCCCTCCGGGAGCCGGCAAAACAACCCGCGTTCCGGTGGCGCTTCTGAACGCGCCATGGTTGTCGGGGAAAAAACTCTTGTTGCTCGAACCCCGGCGGCTCGCCGCGCGAGCGGCCGCTCGTCGCATGGCGGAAGGATTACAAGAGTCTGTCGGAGAAACCGTCGGCTATCGGATGCGTCTCGAAACGAAAATCGGACCGACGACTGCAATCGAGGTGGTCACCGAAGGGGTTCTGACCAGATTGCTCCAACAAGATCCGTCGCTGGAGGCCTATGGCATCGTGTTGTTCGACGAGTTCCATGAGCGAAGCTTGCAAGCGGACATGGGACTTGCCCTGTGCCTCGAAACTCAACGCCTCTTTCGCCCCGACCTTCGCCTCGTAACCATGTCGGCCACTCTGGACTGCGGTCCGGTCGCCGAAGTGTTGGGTGAAGCTCGCCTGATCACATGTGAAGGCCGGATGTTTCCTGTCGAGACTCGGTACCTTGATCAGCCGCTCACCGAACGGATCGATGTAGCGGTCTCGCGGCTCATCCGGCAATCACTCCTGAGAGATCACGGGAGTCTGTTGGTCTTCCTTCCGGGGATGGCGGAAATCCGTCGGGTCGAGCGAATATTGCTGGACTCCACCGTAGACGATTCCGTACAGGTCGCGCCGCTGCACGGCGATCTTCCCCAGGACATGCAGGATGCAGCGATTCGGCCGCCGGCTCCTGGGGTAAGAAAGGTCGTGCTTGCCACCTCCATTGCCGAGACCAGCCTGACGATCGAGGGTATCCGCGTGGTCATCGACGCAGGTCGTGTACGTATTCCACGGTACGACCCCCGTTCCGGCTTGACTCGATTGGATACGATTCGTGTCACAAAAGATTCCGCGGAACAACGCCGCGGAAGGGCCGGGCGACTGGAGTCAGGCATATGTTACCGGCTGTGGACCGAAAAAGAACACGCGATGCTTGCTCCCCGTCGTCCACCGGAAATTCTCGAGGCGGACCTCGCTCCTCTCATGCTCGATCTTGCCCAGTGGGGCGTGCATGATCCGGCGGAACTGTCGTGGCTTACGCCTCCGCCGGCCGGCGCAGTCGCTCGGGCCAGAGATTTATTGATTCAACTGGGAGCGTTCTCGGCCGATGGTCGGCCGACTGATCATGCCCGGCGAATGGTGGAACTTCCACTGCATCCCCGCCTCGCTCACATGATGCTTCGGGCCGTGCCATTGGGCCTTGCCGATCTCGCTTGCGAGGTGGCGGCGTTGTTGAGTGAGCGAGACATTCTCCATGGAGATCGTGAACGGCAGAACGCTGATGTGCGGGTCAGGCTGGACGTCCTGCGGGGGCGGTACGATTCCATCGGTCCGGAGGTGAATCCAGCCGCGGTCGACCGGGTGAGGCGAACGGCTCGACTATGGCGGAAACGGCTCATCAGTGAACAATCTCGTGAGGCGGCTGACACCGGATATGATTGTTCGAGCTCAGTCGGGCGGTTAGTCGCGCTTGCCTATCCTGATCGAATTGCCCGGCGGCAGTCCGATCGTGAAGCGCGTTACCGCCTTGTGAATGGCCGAGGCGCTCGGTTTAAGACAGCCGATCCCTTGGCCATGGAACCCTTCCTCGCGATCGCCGACTTGGATGGAGGCGATCAGTGGTCCGTGATCAATCTCGCTGCTCCGATCGCTCAACAAGATATTGAATCGCTTTTCCAGGACCGGTTGATTGAAGAAAAAGAAGTGACCTGGGACGGCGCCCTCAGCGCGGTTCGAGCCGTACGCCGGCAACGACTGGGAGCGATGATTCTTTTAGAGGAGGCCGCTTCTTCGCCTGATGTACACGAGGTCAAAGCCGCACTTTTACAAGGCATTCATAAATCCGGGCTGGAGGGACTATCGTTCAGTCGTGTGCTCCAACAGTGGCGTGCTCGGGTGATGTGGCTGAGACGCATTGATGGCTCACCATCAGAATGGCCTGATCTTTCGGATGAGACATTGCTTCAGACGGTGGATCAGTGGCTTGGTCCATACTTGATCGGCATCACCACTCTCGATCGGGTGAAACGGCTGGATCTGACAGCGCCATTCCATGCCTTACTGACACACGAACAACTGCGTCGTCTTGATCGTCTGGCTCCGACTCACATCACCGTCCCGAGCGGCTCCCGCCTTCCCATTGATTACGAGCAATCCGAGTCCCCGGTGTTGGCGGTACGATTGCAAGAAATGTTTGGTTGCAAGGACACTCCGCGCGTCGCGAATGGCAAGATTCCTTTGATCCTGCATCTCCTGTCTCCTGCCAAACGGCCCGTGCAGGTAACCCAAGATCTTGGCGGCTTTTGGAAGAGGGCCTATCAAGATGTCCGAAAAGAACTGCGCGGCCGATATCCCAAGCACCATTGGCCTGAAGATCCGATCGGTGCCGCGCCAACGGCTAGGGCAAAGCAAAGAAACCGAAGCTAGGGGTCTACCGTGTGGCTTGTTTTGCGCGGAAGAGTACATAATGCGCAATCCTATTCACTCAAAGCATACGGAGCATATGCCGTTACGCCATTGGTTGGAGAAAAAGCTTGCGCATGAAATAGACATACAGGGAATTGTCGTTGCGCTCGCATTGCTTGTGAGCGTGAGTGTATTCGCCGGAGGCTCGGACAATGGCCGTGGAGGCGAGGATCAACAATCTCCGTCGGTTTCCATGCAACTCGCACCAACCTTGAACACGGAGGAGACTGGGACTCTGCAGGATCCGGATGACGAAGCGGATCTTTCCGATACATCGATCAGGCGCGGTACATCCCGCTGAATTCGTGGTGGCTATCGCTCCGTCACCCGGTAACAGAACCAAGAGACCTTTGTGTAGGTGATTGCCCATCTTGTACTTGCCGTGATCTTCGTTATAATACGCCGGTCATGGCAAGCAAAACCCTAGTTCATATGCGGCACGGACTTTGGGTGCCGCTGGTTGTCCTCTTTAGCCTTCTGTTCGTACCTCGTGCCGGCGCAGACTTGCTTGAGATGGCCGATCTGATGGCTCATCCCGAAGTGTATGACCATAAAACCGTGGTGGTCATCGGCCTGGTGAAGGATGTTCAGCTGGTCAACGATCAGAAAGCCGAACCGACATTCAAATTTTTTCTGGCCGACGGCGTCGGCATGCTCAAAGTGACCAGCCGAATCCCCGTCCAGAACGGGGATCAAATCATCGTCGAAGGTACGTTCACCCGGCGTCGACAAGGCGGCCGTCTCACCGTCTACAACGAAGTGAATGCGCTCACCATTCGGCCGCTCAATCAGTTCAACGCCGACTTGGTAGGATAGAGTTCCGCGGGTCGCCGCTTCTTCCTCTCAACGCACTCCATTGCATCGCATCTCGGGTTCGAGGTCAGGCCGAACTGATGCCGGTCGGGTCGGCCAGGCTCTTTCCTAGTCTACAATCGAGCGGTTCTTCGAGAAGATAGTGATCGTCGTGACGGACATTCCGCATCAATCAACATAAGGGGAACCGGCCATGAAAAAGATTCTGTTATCGACCGCGCTGACGGTCGGACTCTTGGGCCTCGGTACCGCGACTCAAGCGGAAAATCCAAGTCAAAAAGAGGTTTCACCGACTCTTAAAGAGCGTCTGACGAAGGATACGATCAAGGGCACCTTGATGAGGACAGACGGCGAGTACTACTACATCAAGGATGACGACGGTAAAGAGCAGAAAGTACATGTCGACAAGAGCACGAAACTGGAGAAAGTGCTGCCGGGCGACATGGTGAAGGCCTATGTCACGGATCAAGGTCATACGACAACCTTGGAGCGCGTGAACTGAGGCGGTCGACCGGTCTATGTTCGAATGAGCCGATTGATCAGGAGGACAGTATGGCGCGGTACGGCAAACGTGCTCACAAGTCGGTCGAACGTGCGATGCACAAGCGGAAGAAGGGAACCCTCAAAAGCGAAAAGAGTAAGAAGCCCGTGAAGAGCCGCAAGCAAGCCATCGCAATCGGTCTTTCCCAAGCAAGGCGCAAAGGTGCCAAGGTTCCCAAGAAGAAAGCGGCATAATAACGGCTCATGGTTCTCGCTCACATTAGACGATGCAAAGCGTCAGTCTCATATGGGGTCTATTTTCTTTGTTCGGCATGCTGATCGGTTTTGTGCCGTTTTATGGAGCCTTCAACTGGGTGCTCATCCCCTTTGCCGTGATCGGCGCCATCGTCTCGGCCATTGCTCTCGGTACGGCACCCGCCGAATCCGGTATAGGCAAAGGCATGGCAGGGTTGATCAGCTGTGGGATCGCCGCGATCTTCGGGTTCATCCGACTGGTCGTCGGATTCGGGATCGTGTGAGGTCGTCACGCCTTGGCGCGACCTTGCTCCCACGCCCGAAATGCCGCTAAATCCTGTGCCATGCTGTGCAACAAGAAAGCCAGCACTGCCGCATCGTCGATCAAGCCGATACCGGGAATAAAGTCCGGGATGAAATCGACGGGGCTCAGTACGTAGATCAGCGCGGCGATGAGCAGGACGAGCGTCCGCATGGACAGGCCTCGATAATTGCCGGCTGTCCACGCCTTCACCAGTCGAAACAAAAGAGGAAGATCCGCCCAAAGACGACCGATCATACGCAATAACTCCCAGAACCTCGTCGATATCTTCATGCTCACCTCCGTGATGGCTGGTCTTGTATTCACGAACCGACAGCGCCGTCTAGAATAGCAAGGGACGGCGAGTTTAGGAAGCCATAGTCGGCCTCTAGTGAAATCATTCTTTCAGGGCACACGATCGAACGGTGCCTCGCTCATGATTTATCCTGCGGCGCCGAGACAATCGAGAATGTCGGGGTGGTCCGTCCGTGGCCCGCCCCGATCCGATAGAGTGCGAATCCCACCACGGTCATCATGGCAAGACCAGGCCATCCGCCATACGGCGGGACGGCAAACATCGTAAATGGGTCGGCGTTCATGCCAGGCCACAGGGCGGCGAGCGCGATCGGCACCGCAAGCATGATACCCATCAAGGCTTCACCGGTGATCAGTCCCGCGGCAAACAGCAATCCGCGTTGCGGCGGCTCATGCCCTTCACTCGTTCGCTTGGTTGCCCAAGCCGCAATCGCGCCACCCAGAAAAATGGTCGCCGAAAGTTTCAGCGGCAGGTAGATCCCGAGCGCCACGGCAAATACGGGGAACCTCATAGCACGACCACGGAGTTCTTGCCGCCGATCCGCCAGAATGATCAGAACCCCGATCACTGCACCCAGTCCCACGAGAGGCCAGGGTAATCCGGTCCCGAATACACTTCTGGTCAAGTTGGCCATTAATGTGGCCTGCGGCGCGCTAAGCGGATGTGGATGACTACCCGTCGGTTCGCCGATTCCGTACTTGGCTTGGAGGAGAGACAAAACCGGCACGAGGACCAGGGCGCCGGTCAGTACTCCGACCACCTGCATGACTTGTTGTTTCCATGGCGTCGCCCCGACCAGATGACCTGTCTTGAGGTCTTGGAGATTGTCTCCGCCCATTGCGGCGGCGCAGCAGACGACGGCTCCGATGACCAATGCGGCAGCCGGTCCCGCCGGATGTCCGGCCCCCATGAAGAGCACGAGCAGCAGAGCGGCGATCATAATGGTGGCAATCGTCACGCCTGAGACAGGGTTGCTGGAACTTCCGACCATTCCGGCCATATAAGCGGCAACCGACGAGAAAAGGAAAGCGGCAAGTGCCATGACGATCGTCATCAGCAGTCCGAGAGGGAGACTGTTCACAACCGTCGAATAGATCCAGGCCATCGGCAGAAGCGACAGGCCAAATGGCACGACGATCCACAGGAATGGAGCGTCCTGTTCCGTCCGTGGGAGGTCCGACGTATTTTCAGATGTCTCGGCACGTGCCCGAAGCATCTGGAGGCTCTTCCAGACCGGCTCACGCAATTTCGTGAGTGTCCACAGCCCGCCGGTCAGCATGGCGCCGATGCCGACATATCGAATCTGCCCGCTCCAGATCGATATCGCCGCCGCGAGGCCTGTCCGATCAGGGGGGAGCCCATGGACGAGCCCATAAGCGGGCATCAGGATCACCCATCCGATGCTTCCTCCGAGCCAGACGACCGCGGCTGTCTGTAGGCCGATGATAAAGCCGACGGCCAGAAGCGCCGGAGAAAGATTGAGTCCTGCGTAGAATACGGTACGCCCAATCTGAGCGGCCCCTTCCAGCGATTCCGACCACAGGCGCAGGCCGCTCTCACCGAACTTCACCAGGCCACCCAGCAGAGCGGCTGAGAAGAGCGACCGTGAATTTCGTGCGGATTCCCGTGAGCCGGCCGCCTTCGGTTCAACCGCGCCGATCTTGAGGACTTCCGCCGTGGCTACCCCTTCGGGAAACCGCAAGCGCGCCGTCACGATCAATGCCCGCCGCAGCGGAATTGTAAAGAGCACGCCCAGTATGCCACCGACCGCAGCGATGAGAACGGTCTGCCAATAGTCAAATTCAGACCAATACCCGACCAGCAGGAGTGCGGGAATCGTGAAGATGACGCCGGCCGCCAGCGCTTCGCCCGATGAAGCCGCGGTTTGAACGAGGTTGTTTTCGAGAATATTCGAGTCGCGAAACAGCCGCAGAATCGCCATGGAAGCGACCGCCGCGGGAATAGACGCAGACACCGTCATGCCGGCGAACAAGCCTAGGTACGCATTGGCCGATGCCAAGACCGCCGCCAGAACGACCGACAACACGACCGCTTTGACGGTAATCTCAGGAAGCGTGACCGTGGCAGGGATGAGGGGCTGGGATTTTTTCATGATAGCGGGTCATGATAATCGGCCGTGATCCATGCTATTCACGAAACAATCGGACGGGCACTCTTCGGCCCTTGATGCGAGCGCGTCCGAGTACGTCGATAATGCCCGAGGCCATGGATGCGGGCACATCAACGATGGAAAACCGCTGTTCGATTTCGATGGCACCGATGATATTGGAGTTGACTTTTGCCTCATTGGCAATCGCCCCCACCAAATCGCCGGGTCTGAGGCCTGCCTCACGCCCCGCCCCTATATACACGCGCGCCATCTCGACCGTTCGCCCGCCCTGTTGCGGCCGTCCAGTCGGCGGACGGTCTGCTCCGGCCGCTCGGTGAACCCGACCACCCGAATGCCGCGCATCCCGAATAGGCCGCCCAAATTCCGGTTGCCCGGCGGATATGACAGGAATGTCCTGTTCCTGACGCTCGCCACCTTGTGCGCGCACGAGCAATCAAACTTTATTACATCCCATCCGGTTCGCTCACCACGCCGGGGAACTATAGGCCTCTTACTGAACTACCGGAGGAATTCTTCGAAGGCAGCCGCAAGGAATCTCCGAAGCCAGCACTGCGACCTGTAAAATAAATTTTGGAGTCCACAGTCTATAGACTGTGGACTCCACTTTTTACAAACTCTTCACGATCTGCTGCACCAACCCCGGACCCGCATAGATCATCCCCGTGTAGACCTGCACCAGACTCGCTCCCAGGGCGAGTCTTTTCTTTGCATCTTCGGGGTTCATGATGCCTCCCACGCTGACGATCGGGATGCGCCCATCGATCTGTTTCACAACCTGACTCAACACCGCTTCACTGCGAAGCCTGAGCGGGCTACCGCTTAACCCGCCTGTTTCTCCCCGATGCTC
>NZ_JBLYIG010000617.1:0-2478 GCF_049222245.1 Nitrospira sp. BLG_2
ATGAGCAAGGCGGTCGTGAGCGGAATTTTCTGGTGCAGCGCTCGATACAGGGCCGCGACCACTGCTTGTTCGATTTCGGATCCGCTGAAGCCGTCGCTTGCGCTGACGATTTTCACGAGATCGAACTTCTTACTGTCCTGCTTCCGGAGGCCAAGGTGAATCTTCCAGATGGCTTCCCGTTCGACATCATTCGGTAGATCGACGAAAAAGATTTCATCGAATCGCCCCTTGCGCAGGAGTTCGGGAGGCAGCGACGACAGATCATTGGCGGTGGCCACGACAAATACGTCCTGCTGTTTTTCTTGCAGCCACGTGAGGAACGCGCCGAAGAGTCGTCGGCTCAACCCCGCGTCGGCGTCGCCGCTTCTTCCCCCGGCGACCATGGCTTTCTCGATTTCATCGATCCAGAGGACGATCGGGGACAAGGATTCCGCCATCTCAATCGCCTTGCGGAAGTTCTTTTCCGATTCGCCGATGAACTTGTCGAATAACCGACCGGCATCGAGTTTCAGGAGCGGGAGTTTCCATTCCCGCGCGATGGCCTTCGCGGCGAGCGATTTGCCGCATCCCGGTACGCCGACCAACATGATGCCGCGCGGCGGGGTGAGATTGAGTGCTTTGGCTTCGGGAGTAAATCCGACCTGGGCACGCTCCAGCCAGGACTTCAGATTGCTAAAACCTCCCAATTCAAACCGATTGTCCTCCACGGGGTAGTATTCTAAGAGGCCTCCGTCCTTGATCGCCTGCACTTTACGCTTCAGGATTGTTTGAACATCTTCGACAGAGAGTGAGCCGCGTTCCACGATACACTGGGCAATAACTTGGCGGGCTTGATGAAGCGTCAAACCCTGTAGAGCACCGAGGATCGCGTCGGACTCCTGGGACAAGGAGTCGTTGTCGGCTCCTTTGGTCTCGCTGATCGAACCGAGTATGCTTTGCGCGAGAGTCGTGGACCGTGGGCGAGTGGCTGTTCGAGGTCTCAGCGATCGGAGTAACCCTCGTAGCATCGACCGGAGTTCGTCTCGATCCGGCAGTTTCAGATCGAGTCGCACGGCAATTTTATCGAGATCCAACGGCAGCGTGATCGGTTGACCGGTCAGCACACAGGTGGCCCGTGATCGTCCGTAGATCGCTGCAACTTCACGAAGTTGTCGACAGACAGCGGGATCTTGCAGATGTGGCCCAAGATCCTTGAGCCAAAACACCGCTTCTACTGTCAGGCCATGAAGATGCTGAAGGACAGCCAAAGGCGTCGAGGTCATCTTACTCAGGGTTGCGCCTTCGTCGGCGCGGGTAAGCCCTCTGGTGACGGACCATTCGAAGAGCGGCATGCGCTCCTGTGCGGTCACCGACTGTAGTAAGGCCAGGACTCGCTCCTCCTCGACCGTTTCAATGACGACGAGGGGATGGGAGGATCGGATCAAGGTGCGGAGATCGTGCACGCTGGTCGAAAGAGCCATCGGAGGGAAATGCTAGCACGAGGTTTTGATCGGACCAAGGAATCGGGCGATTGTGACGCGATGTGTCGGGATTTATGTCTTGGCCGGATTGGCGAGCGCCTTATTGATTTCGTTGATGAGGCGATGCTCGATTTCGTTCGTTTCTTCGTGGCTGACGCTTAAGATGCGGCCCCCCTGTGCGACCCGTTCAAATTCTGCTTTCACGCCGAGTTTTGTCAAATTGTCGGGAAGGGCTTGAAGGGAAATGAGGTATTGATTCCGTGAGCCCGTCACTTCGAGTGACGTCGGGTTGGAGATCTTGCGCTCCGTCACATAGACCGCCCGTTGATCGGTCTTGACGCTGACCTTGAGATGATAGCCGTTGCGTGCCAGTGCGTCTTCAACGACCTTTGCCACGGCCGGCATAGGCCTGGGGAGAGTATCTAATTGCGCTCCTTTCTCCTCGACTTTGAGGGATTCGGTCATCTGCGTCGCAATCATTCGTTTGGTCTCAGCCAGCTGCAGTTCCAGTTCCTCGGTCTGGTGTTTGGCTTCCGCCTTCGTGGCTTCCGTGGTGCTCTTTGCGTCCCGGATTTCTTGATTGAGCAGATCGATCTGCTGCTGCATGACCTTATTCCCGTCCAGCAAGGAGCTGAGGAGGGTTTCTTGCTTTGCGACTTGTTTCTTGAGAGTCTCATTTTCCACGCGAATGGAATTAATGGAATTGTCGTCAGGAACGCAGCCTGCTGTAACCATTATCAGGACGGCCCCCATGCCCAGCGACCATGGATCAATGAATGTGGCGTTGCACACGCGATAGTGCTCCCAATTGATGCGTGAGATTATCTACGGTTCAGCTCAACTTGTCCATGTGGTATTTGGCCGTATGTTGCGTCACCGTTCAGTGAGAGACTAGGGCCGGTACGATCGAGTCGTAAAAAGCAGACTCTTCATGTCCAAATCCATCAGTGTGTCGGAACGAATGCCCCATTGAGGCTCGTCCTTAGCTTGCGCTTCCAGCTTGTTGGACTGTAGCATG
>NZ_JBLYIG010000618.1:0-1875 GCF_049222245.1 Nitrospira sp. BLG_2
ACTGGCGTCACATCGGATCGTACACAAAACCGAAGTCGGTGGTGTGCAATTGAATCTGAAAGATGAGCAGGCGGTTCGCCAAGCGGTCGGCTCAATGAGAACGCGGCTCGCCGAAACCGACCAGCTCGACGCCATGGAAGGAGTGCTCGTACAGCCGATGGTGACCGGCGGCGTGGAGGTCATGGTCGGCATCACCGATGATCCCTTGTTCGGTCCTTTGATCGCCTTCGGCCTCGGTGGAATTCACGTCGAGATTCTTGGTGATGTGCAGTTCCGTATCACGCCGCTCACCGACCGCGACGCCGCGGAGATGGTCCGGGGAATCAAAGGGTATCGGCTGCTCACCGGCTATCGAGGACATCCACCGGCCGATCTGGAAGCCCTTGAGGAAACATTGTTGCGGATATCGCGTCTTGTTGAAGAAATTCCGGAGATCAGCGAACTCGACTTGAATCCGATCTTCGCCCTCCCTCCCGGCCAAGGCTGCCGGATCGTGGATGCGCGGATACGAATTAAGCCACCACGACTCGCGATTTAAGAATAGGGACGAGCAGGTTTTCTAAGACACGGTGATACAAGTGGTTCCTCGTTCTCTCTTTGCCGTTCATTCGCAATCTCGTTGACGCGCCGTCGTCACACCAAGACGTTGGGCAAGTGCGTTGGCGGACAGATTCAGCGGCATAAATTCTTTGCTCATGTCTTACTCGGATGGGTGAGCGGCAATAGCTCCTTGGGCATGGCCGATCCGTTAAGACGCCCACTTCATGTGTAGTTTGCGGTGATGCAAGGCGCAGTCTCGAAGATAAAGATTGATCAAGCTCTGGTAGGGAATCCCCATTTCCTCGGCTATGGACTTGAAGTAGGCAACCGTATCACGATCAAGCCGCATTGTGACCGGCTGTTTTAAATATTTGACATACGGGTTTTTACGCCCTTTCATTTTTGAGAAGTCGTAATGGTCTCTCATTGTCTTTGCCTCCAATATTCCTTTTCTTCGCTTTTTTCCGCTCGCCTCGCTGAGAATAGTCGCACAACGGCTTCGCTCTCTCGAAAGCAGTGGCACACCACGATCAGGCGTAACTTGTAGCTCATACCGAGCAAAATGAAACGGTCCTCGTCTTCGGAATGATCTGGATCAAAGAATTGAATGGCATGCTCATCAAAGAACACCGTTTGTGCCTCTTCGAAGGAAATACCATGTTTCCTACGATTGGCCTTCTCCTTTGCTGCATCCCCATTCGAACCGCATTTGATGTTATGTACACTGTATGTATCAATTGTGAACACGTCAAGGTTACAGTTGTTCAGATTCAGAGTCAGGCCTCAGCAGAGATTCTCCAACACGCCATGGCAACGTGGAACACTTATGGCCGGCTGTATAGCAACTCGTCACCGACGAACATTATGCCGCAGGTTGGAGTTTACTGCTCCGGGTGAGGATCTTTTCTGATAAGCGCGAGGTAGAGCAAGGTATCGGCGAGGTCTTGATCGGTCATGCTGGTGTCGGGAAACATGCCGGTCCCGGGATGGCCCTCTTTGATGGCGCGGGATCGTTCCTTGTTGTTTTTAAGGCGTAGGACCTCGGGATTCCGTAGATCGGAAGGCGGAGGATTTAATTTCGCGATGAGCGCGGCGGTGTCGGCTTCCAATCGTGGTCTTCTTCCGACATACCCATCAATGCCATGGCAATAATAGCACACACCCTTGCCGTTGAAGATCTCTCGGCCCCGCAGGATATTACCCTTTAGTTGACCGGGCTGCTGCGATGGAACGGATTCAGCCCAGGCATAGTGAGACATGGGTACCAGATCCATTCCCTCGCTGCAGATGAAGAGCAGGGTTGTCGAGACTACCAGTTTAGTAAGCAGACCGCTG
>NZ_JBLYIG010000619.1:0-2506 GCF_049222245.1 Nitrospira sp. BLG_2
GAAGTGTTCCCCAGCAAAGTATTGGAACAAATCGGCAAAGAGACGGGCGAGCAGGCCATCGCACGCGCCCGCCACAACCGCGCTCAGAAGGGCGCTTCCGAGCCTGCGCTTGACCTGCTGGAAAAATTCCTAAAGAGCGCAACGAACATTACCCCTGAGCAGAGAGACCGTTGGGCTGGGGACTATCCTCTCACCGTACTTGAAGAGGCGACTAAGCGTATTTCACAGCGATTCGGGGCGTCCTCTGCGAGAGAACTCGCGGACACGTACCCCAGCCTCAAGCAGCATCAGCCTGCGCTTGACGCGATGCTTCGCGATATCGGCATGAAGGAGCTCGGCTTCGACAAGATTCGCAATGCGACGATAGACTTCGCCGAGAGTTATGGGATTCCCGGGTTGAGTCCGCCGAAGGCGCCGTCCGGTGGTGCGCCGTCCGGTGGTGCGCCGTCCGGTGGTGCGCCGTCCGGTGGTGCGCCGTCCGGTGGCGCGCCTGGCACGGCCGCCCCTACTGGACCGCCGACTCCTGGTTCGACCAAGCCTGCTGCGCCCAAGCCGAGCAAGGTTAAGGCAGTTGGGATTACCGATCCCAAAGCGGTGATGCGCGCTCTCAAGGACTTTGCGCCGGTGGGCAAAAACCGAGAGAAGGTAGTCACCTTGCTTGACGAAGCCCGCCGACTCACCTTGAGCAAGCACCCCCATTCGTTCTGCTTTCTGCTCAGGAGCATGTTTGAGATTTCCGCAAAGGCTTATTGCTCCGACCACTCTGCCGTCCTTGGCGGCCCTAAAGCGCTAAAGGCCGATGGCTCCGAGAGACACCTCGTCGAAATCCTGAAAGACGTTACCGGCCATCTGACCTCTAACGGGTCCGACATGGAGAAGAAGAAAGTTCTTCATGGGGCGATGGCCGAACTCGCGAAGCCGTCCGGATTCCTTTCGGTGACGTCGATGAACCAGCTGGTGCATAACCCAAAGTTCTCCGTCACGGACCAGCACATCTCGGCCTTGTTCAGCCACGTCTTTCCTTTGCTTGAAGCGATGAACGCCTGAGCAATAGAAGATCACTAAAACGGCAGCGACCAAATCACATGCACCGCTACAACACTCCCCTGCGTTATCCGGGCGGAAAACAAAAGATTGCTCCATTCGTCGCTGAGTTGATGGAGCTAAATGGGCTGTCCGGAAGCGACTACGTAGAGCCGTACGCGGGGGGGGCTGGAGTCGCCATGGAGCTGCTCTTGGGCGGGGTAGCTGGACGAATCCACCTAAATGATTCCTGTCCATCACTCTTCGCCTTCTGGCGCAGTGTTCTCGATGAGACGGAATCGCTTTGTCGAATGATCTCCTCGGCCTCTTTGAGCATCGATGAGTGGCGTCGACAACGAGCGATCTTCCAACGCCCACAGGACCATGAACCTCTAGCCGTCGGGTTTAGCCTCTTCTATCTAAATCGCTGCAATCGCTCTGGCATCCCTCGCGGAGGGTTGATTGGCGGACTGAACCAAGTAGGCAATTGGAAGATGGATGCTCGGTTCACCCGGAACGAGCTCATCCGCCGCATCGAAGTCATTGCCGCACGACGGAGCGACATCTTCGTTTCCAATAGAGATGCTGAGGATTTTATCGCCAACCAAATCCCAACGCTCAAGGGAAGTGTATTCGTTTACTGCGATCCGCCGTATTATCACAAGGCCGAGCGCCTCTACCAAAACCACTACAAGCCACAGGATCACGCTCGGATTGCGCGTGTAATCCAACAACAAATCAGGGGGCCCTGGATCGTTTCGTACGACAGTGCCCCTGAGATTATTGGCTACTACTCTCGCCGCCGCTCTTTCCTGTACGATCTTCAATACAACGCATCGCGCGCCTACAAGGGCACGGAGGTCTTCGTCATCTCGGATGACCTTGTCGTCCCGGACACCTCCAGTGTGTCTTGCATCAACGCGGCTCTTGCCGAGATTGCTTAGTCCGGTCGGTCCCCCGCCTTCCCGCCCTGGATCACCCGCAGCACCGGCTTCGCGGGTTTCACCGCCGGTCCCCGCCCCAAGCAGTAGTCCATGGCGCGCAACACGAGGCCGATCTCGTCGATCGTGATGAGCCCCGCCCGCCGGCCTTCGGTTCAGGCGACACGGGCGGTTCGCGGTGCGGCCGATGTTGCCGCCAGTGGTCGAAGCGACCGACCCAAGAATAATCGCCGCTGCCTGCTCGTGCCGCTGGCACCATGAAGAACCATCACACCACGAACCTCACCCCAGCGCTTGCGGTCGCGGGGCTGCTCTCCGGTGGGACCGCATTCGGGCAGTCGTTGGGCGGAGGTCTCGCGCCCGGCAACGCGAACATCGTCCACACGATCGACGTCGCCCGTCCGATCGATCACACCGCAACGCCTCCCAGCCGGCCGCGCGTGAGCGAGATTCAGACCTATCAGGGACAGTCACCTGCGTCTTCCGCCCCGCTCGGACCAACGATTTCACCGGCCGACCTCACCCACCCTCGGGTCGAGGAC
>NZ_JBLYIG010000620.1:0-5872 GCF_049222245.1 Nitrospira sp. BLG_2
ACGTCGATGTCTTACCTCCCAAACCACAATTTGATTTTCCTCTACACCTAACGAGGTCCTGATCCTTCTGGTCGATGACGCACTTCTACGTCCGCTTGCAGCTCAGCATGTAGGCCACTACAATATCGCGCAACTCATCCCGCCCTTTGAACGAAGGGAGGCATTGGTATGCCGAAGGCGAAGAAAATAGTTTCCAACGAGAAGATAGAAAGTGCCTCGAGGAAATCCATCCAGGCACCCTCGCTTGCTCCGTCGGCCGCGGAAGATTTTGAAAAGCTCGGCGTTTTTTATCTGGGACGACCGTATGATTTTGCTGAGAAGAAAGCCAAGCCGGGCTGGCTTTTGTATGACTCGAAAGATCTGGTGACTCATGCCGTCTGCGTCGGCATGACCGGCAGCGGCAAGACCGGTCTTTGCCTCGCGCTTCTCGAAGAGGCGGCGATCGACAACATTCCCGCCATTATCATCGATCCGAAGGGCGACCTTGGGAATTTGATGCTGACGTTCCCGTCTCTCAAGGGTGAAGATTTTCAGCCGTGGATCAATGAAGACGATGCACGCAAAAAAGGCTTGTCGCCGGCTGACTATGCCGAAGCACAGGCCGAGCTGTGGTCCAAGGGTTTGGCAGGCTGGCAACAGGATGGCGCCCGCATACAGCGGTTCCGCGATGCAGCGGATATCGCTATTTACACTCCGGGCAGCAGCGCGGGATTGCCGGTGTCTATCCTCAAGTCGTTCGCCGCGCCGACGGCCGATGGGCTCAACGACACGGAGCTTTTGCGCGAGCGTATCAGCACCACTGTGACGAGCGTGCTCGGCTTGCTTGGTATCGAGGCCGATCCGATTCAGAGCCGTGAGCACATTCTCCTTTCGACGATTCTCGATCAAACGTGGAAGAAAGAAGAAGATCTGGATTTGGCGAAGTTGATCCAAATGATTCAATCGCCGCCCGTGTCAAAGATCGGCGTGATGGACGTGGATTCTTTCTTTCCCTCGAAAGATCGCTTCGCATTGGCCATGAAGTTGAACAATCTGCTCGCCGCGCCGGGCTTTCAGGCGTGGCTTGAAGGCGACGCGTTGGACATTCAACAGCTCCTCTACAGTTCGTCGGGAAAGCCGCGCCTGGCGATTTTCTCCATCGCACATTTGAATGATGCCGAGCGCATGTTCTTTGTGACCCTCTTGCTCAGTCAGATAGTCGGATGGATGAGGGCGCAGTCCGGGACTACCAGCTTGCGGGCGCTCCTCTACATGGACGAGATCTTCGGGTACTTCCCGCCGGTCTCCAATCCGCCCTCTAAACTGCCGTTGATGACTTTGCTGAAGCAAGCGCGCGCATTCGGACTCGGTGTCGTGCTCGCCACACAGAATCCTGTTGATCTCGACTATAAGGGCCTGGCCAACACCGGCACTTGGTTCATCGGGCGTCTACAGACGGAACGCGACAAGGCGCGGGTGCTTGAAGGATTGGAAGGGGCTTCGACCAGCGCTGGGAAGAAGTTTGACCGAGGACGTATGGAGCAAACCCTGGCGGGTCTCGGCAATCGCATCTTTCTCATGAACAACGTGCATGAGGACGAACCGGTCGTATTTGAGACGCGGTGGTGTCTCTCCTATTTATGCGGTCCTCTAACAAGGACACAGATCAAACAGCTGATGGATCCCGTAAGACGTGAGGCATTGGACGTGAAGCCCTCGGCTTCGCCGCGAGGCGAGCGTGAAACATCAGCGCTTCCCAACTCAGCACCCAACACTCAGCGCTCAACACTCAAATCGCGTCCCATGCTGCCTCCGGATGTGCCGCAGCACTTTGTGCCGTTGCGCGGTAGCAAGCCGGAGGGAAGTGAATTGGTCTATGCCCCGATGCTATTGGGCGCATCGCAGATTCGTTTCTCCGATGCGAAAAGCGGGACCGACTGCACGCGGGACATGACCGCATTGGCGCCTATCGCGGATGGGGCCGTGGGCGTCGACTGGGATAGCGCTTCTATGACGGATGTGATGGTGGCCGATCTCGAACGGGATCCTGAAAAAGACGCGCAATTTCTGGCGCTGCCCGCGAGTGCCGGGAAAGCAAGGAGCTATGGCGATTGGAATAAGGAGTTCGCTGCCTGGCTCTTTCGAACGCAGAAGGTGGAGTTATTCAGAAGTCCCAGCACCAAGGAAGTGTCGAGGCCAGGAGAATCCGAGCGGGATTTCCGCGTACGGTTGCAGCAAGCCGGGCGGGAACAGCGCGATAAGGGCGCGGAGACACTTCGCCGGAAATATGGGTCAAAGATCGCGGCGTTTCAAGAACGTATCAGACGGGCAGAGCTGGTGAAGGAAAAACAGCAGGCCGAATCCCGATCCAGCCAGGTGCAGGCGGCCATTTCGGTCGGCGCATCCATTCTCGGGGCTTTTCTGGGTCGGAAAACGATCAGCGCTTCGAACCTCGGTCGCGCCACCACCGCCATTCGAAGCGCCGGCCGTGTCATGAAAGAGTCCAAAGATGTCGGAGCAGCGGAAGAAAATGTGGCTGCGCTACAAAAACAGTTGGCGGATCTCGAATCGCAATTCAAATCCGAGAGCGACGCCCTCGCCGCGGCAACGGACCCCCTGAATGAAAAACTTGAAACAACCTCAATCAAGCCCACCAAGGCCAACATTGCCGTCAAACTTGTGACTCTCGCTTGGCTACCGCATTGGCGAGATGCTGAGGGCCGGCTCACACCCTGTTGGACTTAAGCCGCACTTTAGGGGTGTCGCGCGGGAATTCGCGGTTGCAGAGCATCCTTTCCCTGGCTCCGCCCTTTGTAGGACAGGCGCGGACATCCGAATCTGCCCTTGTCTGCTATACCTTCTCTTTTTCGGAGTTACGGTTTTACGCCGGAGTTTCGCGGGTACTATGCTTGTCCTGATCGTCGACGACCATCCTCTTCTTCGCCAAGCCATCAGAGAAGTCATAGAGAGCCATTTCCCTTCATCCGTGGTGCGGGAGGCGTCTACCGGAGAGGAAGCAATCCGTATCGTACAGGAAGAGCGCGTGGAAGTCGCGATCCTGGATATCGGTCTGCCGGATTTCAGCGGCTTAACCGTGTTGAGACGATTCAAACAAGTGCGTCCTTCCCTTGTATGTTTGGTGCTGACCATGCATGACGATCCACAGTATGTGCGTCTTGCCATGGCTCAAGGGGCATCAGGCTATCTCACCAAAGGAGCGACCTCTGGGGAACTGTACGATGCCATCCGGGCCATTTTGGCCGGCCGTCAGGTGGTGATGGAACCGCTTCGAGAAACGCTCGACCACCGTTCAATGCGCCGCGATGTCATATGGCCGCACGAATCCCTTTCCGTGCGCGAGCTCGAAGTCCTCTCTTTGTTAGCGAAAGGACGCACGGTCTCACAGGTCGCGAAGCGATTGAAATTGAGCGTCAAGACTGTGAGCACATATCGAACCCGATTGCTCGAAAAGCTGCGCCTTGGCACGACAGCCGATCTTATCCGCTACGCCGTCGATCACCAGCTTGTGTGATAAAGGTCCGATGGCTCATCAAGTCGCTGTAGGACAAATCCCGATACCACTTCGGAATACGAACTGATAACTAAACCACAGCGTTCCTGGAGCATCTGAATCCAATCCGTGCGACGGCTCGTCCTCACAGGAAGGTTGTGTGTATCCGGATGCGGCGGAAGAGCCTCAACCATAAACCAAGCGCCTCTTCTCCCTCGCGACCGGTCCACGTTTTTGTCGCGTCCGGTCACGAAGTCGTCAGAGCTGGGTTGTGTACGCTGTTGGAAGGAGAACCAGACGTCGAAGTGGTCGGTGAGGCCGACAATGCGAAGGCCGTGCTCTCCGAATCGCGACGAACCAAGCCGGATGTGGTCTTGCTGGAGTTCGGGCTCTCCAGCGGTTTGGAGTTCGATCTCTACAAGACCCTCTTTCATGTCCTGCCGTCAGTTCGGATCATCAGTCTGCTGAAGGACGGTGACACCGAGACGTTCCGCAACGCAGTCGAGGCTGGAGCACAAGGATATCTACGGGAGAATACCGACCGGCTAGAACTGATTCGAGCGATTCGTACTGTCGCGAAGGGAGGTTCGTACCTCGGCCCGGAGACCGCCGATCAGACCGTTCGTTTATTGAGAGGAAGGGAGTACTCGGATTGCTCACCTTCCGCGCTACCTATCCTGTCACCGCAGGAGCGGCGAGTGATCGCGCTCATCGCCGAAGGTGACACCAACAAAGAGATCGCTGCCAAGCTGGTGCTGTCGGAAAGGACGGTAAAAAATTACATTACCAGTATGTTCGCAAAGCTGGAAATTGAGCGCCGCGCTCAAGCGGCTGCCCTTTACCTGAAGACGCAATATCAGAGCTCAATGCGTGAGGAGATGTCCGCATAGAGTCTGAATATCTTATGGCCACGATTCTTGTTGCCGATGATGACCCTCAACTTCGGGCTTGGATACGCCGGATTCTTGAGTCCAGTGGGCACCAAGTCGAAGAAGCCCGTGATGGAAAAGAAGCATTGGCCTACCTCAAACAGGCTGAACCCGCGCTGGTCGTGCTGGACCTCTTCATGCCCAACGTAGATGGTTTGGAAGTCATTTTATACCTCCGGTCGTGTGCCAAGCCTGTCAAAATTCTGGCGCTTTCCGCCAACCCGATCGACGGTTACAATACGTGTCGAACCGCGGAAGTGTTCGGCGCCCACGATACTATGGTCAAACCGTTCGATGCGGCGACCTTTGTGCAACATGTGGAGAGGCTGATTTCTCCCCATGATGAGGATCTCGGTTGAACATACCGCGCGCTCTCTCTTCCGGAGGCCGCATTGGACGGATTCCAAGCAGGTCTTTACCGCGGCCTGGATAAACCTCCTACCGGTCGTTCCGTTCCTTTGATCCCAAGACTGTTGTCCGATCTCCATGCGCCCGTTTGTCTGCTCAAGCTTCCGAAAACGAGGCAGATAATGATGTCTCTCCGCTCGCGTCATCTTCCTCACTCATCGGACAGTAGCTGCTTCACTCCATCAGGCCGGCGATTGCCGAGGTTTCTCATACCATTGTCGCCCAGTTGATGAAGAGGGACATTCTTCTATGACTCAATGTTTCTTGTCCTTCTGCATGATCTTGTCGGTCCATGCCAGCAAGATGGCAGAAGCAAGGAAGGTCATGTGGATGAAGATCTTCCACTTCAAATGTTCCGGGTTTTCATTGGCGACGTCCACAAATCCTTTCAATAAATGAATACTGGAGATGCCGATCAAGGAAGCCGCCAGCTTGATTTTGATGGTACCGGGATCGACGTGGGTCAGCCAGTCCGGCCGGTCCGGATGGTGCTCCAAATCCAGTTTGCTGACGAACGTTGCATACCCACCTATCACGACCATGGTCAGCAGATTAGCGACCATCGTGACATCGATCAGACCCAGAACTCCCAGCATGAATACCGTTTCTTCCATCTTATGGATATGAGTCACCATTTCCCAGAGTTCAATGAGGAATTTGTATGCGTAGAGCAGTTCCGCCACAATAAGTCCGGCATAGAGCGGCGCTTGAATCCATCGGCTGGCAAATACAATGGATTCAAAAAACGCCTCGACTTGATTGCTGGCGGAGTGAGAGGGCTTCAGCGGTTTATGGGCCTCTCGAAACTGGGGCGGATGAGAATCGGACATCAAGACCTCCTAGCAGTCCAACGATGACGTGCCTCCAACTGACGACTCGACGGCGAGGCGTATCCTAGTCAGTGAATTCAAAGCTGTCAATTCAGTGCTTCGCCGTGTCATAGAGCGTATGGGTGATGGAGAGTGAGACGAGGACCTAACGCGATGGGCTGCGCCTTTCCCAAGGAGCAGGCGAGCTTCAACAAGAGTTGAGATGAGGGGTCGCC
>NZ_JBLYIG010000621.1:0-2409 GCF_049222245.1 Nitrospira sp. BLG_2
ACCACAAAGTCACAAAGGACACGAAGAAGATTTGTCGTGGCGATGTGACATTTCGCGCCATTTTCCGCGCATGCAAAGCGCTGATCCGCTTAGGCAATCCACTAAAATGCACGATTCCGAGGGTCCCTGATTCCAGGGAACGATGCCATGCAAGGGAATCGCTTCGCCGTCGTGCCTGCGCTGGGCGCGCGGACGCATACGGTATTCCGATAGACAATGTCCAACATCGAGGCCGCGAAGGCGATCCGCGGCGGCCTCCGATGTAGGAACGCATTCCACATATTCAAGGGGCCGGGATTTCAAAGAAAGCAAGAATTGGCACGCGGAGGCGCGGAGGGCGCGGAGGGCGCGGAGATGCCGAGCCAACTGTGAATTTCCGGCTAGAGTGAGCAAGCTTGTTTCCGCGTGCCGAAGGCGCGCAACAATCCTTGTCTCCATGCTCCAGCTACATTCGGTCTGGTCGATTTCTCCCTCTTCTCCGCGTCCCCAGGCCGATGCGAAGCATCGTGCCGCCCGCGTCTCCGCGTGAACCCACTTGCTTTCTTCCCTACTCCACCACCGGCGCGATCTCGCCGAGCTTCGCCAGCCAGCGCTCGAGCCGCGCGCGGTTGACGCCCATGTCGCCATGGCCGAGCTGGGAGCGGGAATAGAGCGCGAGCGTCGAGCGGCCGCCGGGCCGGTCGAAGAACTGCACGACGATGGTGTCGGGATAGCGCATGAGGGCGGAGCGCTGGATGTAGCGGTCGATCATGGTGGTGGCGTCGGTGGCGACAGCGGTGATGCGCAGCTCGGCGGAGATCGCCTTGGCGAAGGCGGCGCGGAGTTTCGCGGCATCGACGGCATATTCCGGCGGCGTCAGGTCGCTCTGCGCCCGGCAGACGCCGGTTGGACAGGCCAGCGCATCGTTCGGCGCGTCGCGGCGCTTCAGCGTCTCGAATGCCACCGGCCCCAGATCCGCCGGGCCGAACTGCTCCCACACCCGCTCCGGCCCGATGAGGAAGAAGGCGGCGGTGAGGGCGATGGGGACGGCAACACTAAGAACAAGTAGTTTTCGCAACAATCGCATCAACTAAACTGCGGACCTCTCCCAGGTTCTGCCGGCATTTCAGATCTGATCACATTGCACTAGAATCCACTCGACTAGTTCGTCATTAAGTCAGGCCGTTCGGAGCCGCCAATGGACCATGGCAGCAACAAAGAGCCAAACTTGGATCGGCTCTTCGACGCTACCGAAAGCTCTTGGACAATACGCTGTTCATGCGCCGTACAGCGTGATGCTCGATCTAGACCAAAAGACAATCCAAGTAGTTCCAAGCTGGTTCGACGAGCATCCAAACGCAATGCGCTTGAAAGACAAGGATCTGAAGAAGGAACTCTTGTCGTACAAGACAGATATCGACGCGATGGCAAGCTTTTTCAGGAAAACTGAAAACTACGTCGTGGCTCGCAACATTCAGCCAGATTTGCCCGAGAGACCGACGCTTGGGGACGCTCGCTTGGCGCCAACTCCCAAAGCAAAGGTTCAACAACCGGATTGAGGAGTCGAACCCTGCCACGAGCCTGAGTGGCCCGGCGGATCGGGATTCTCCTCGCATCGCTTGCCTGGACCCTCCGGCGGCCATCCCCTATATTTCGCGCCGCTGTCACCCCAAGCCAACAGCATAAAAATTTTGTCCCCACAGAGGAAATCCCCCAATGGTCCGGCAGGCCCCCAACGCCACCCAGCAGAACCAGTTCTACCCCTTCGGGGAACGCCCCCTGCCGCCCACCAAGAACGGCAAGCCGGTCAATCCGGCCGTGGTGCCGCTGCATGACGTGAGCAAGCTGCCCGACGGGGCGAAGTTCGTGGTGGTGGGGGCGGGCATGCATGGCATGTCGACGGCGTATCACCTGGCGAAGTACCTGAGCGAGAGCGGCAAGGGGAAGGGCTCCGACGTGGTGCTGATCGACAAGGCGGGTCCCGGCGCGGGCGCCACGGGGCTGGCCTGCGGCTGCGTGCGCAACCTCTACATGACCAAGCCGCTGCACGCGATCCTGCGGGAGAGCGTGAAGGTGTGGAAATCCGATCCCGTCAATTTCGGCTTCCAGCAGGTGGGCTATGTCTCGGTCGGCGAGGCGAACCAGGAGAGCGACTATATCTCCCTGCACAAGTCGCAGAACGACCAGGGCTATCCGTCGGACCTCTATATCGGCAAGGACGCCAAGAGCTTCCTCAAGAAGATCTGGCCGGACTTCAACACCGAGCGGGCCGACCTGGTGCTGCATGAGAAGCCGTCGGGCTATGCCGGCACCCATATGGCGGTCTGGGGCCTGGACCAGAAATGCCATCAGTACGGCGTGCGCCGCTGCTATGGGCCGGAGGTGATCGGCTATGAGATGCAGAACGGCCGCGTGACCGCGGTGAAGACC
>NZ_JBLYIG010000622.1:0-3576 GCF_049222245.1 Nitrospira sp. BLG_2
ACTCAATGGATTTTCCTGAAGCTCTTCGAACGAGGATTGGCCTACGTGGCGGAAGTTCCTGTGAACTGGTGTCCGGCGCTCGACACGGTATTGGCGAATGAGGAAATCATAGACGGCAAGAGCGAAGTCGGCGGTTTCGACGTGATCCGCAAGCCGATGCGGCAATGGGTGCTCAAGATCACCGCCTACGCCGATCGATTGCTTGAGGACTTGACACTCGTCGACTGGCCCGCCAGCACGCTGGAGATGCAAAAAAACTGGATCGGGCGATCGATCGGCGCGGAAGTTGATTTTTCACTGGCCGATCGAAAGGGCGTGATTCGAGTGTTCACAACCAGACCGGACACGCTGTTCGGCGCGACGTACATGGTCTTGGCGCCTGAACACCCGCTTGTCGACGTGGTCGCGAGCGAGGAGCAAAAAGCTGCGGTCCAGGCCTATCGTGAAACGGCGGCGAAGAAGAGCGATTTGCAACGGCAAGAGCTCGATAAGGAGAAGACCGGAGTCTTCACCGGCGGCTATGCGATGAATCCGGTGAATGGCGAACGATTGCCGATCTGGATTGCCGATTATGTGCTGATGAGTTACGGGACCGGCGCGATCATGGCCGTGCCGGCGCACGACGAACGAGACTGGGCGTTCGCGCGCCAGTATCACCTCACTATTCGAGAAGTGATTGCCGGCGGAAATATCCACGAGGCGGCGTTCACGGACATAGATCGAGGGACGGTCGTGAATTCCGCGACCGCTGATGGCAGCTTTTCGATCAATGGTCTCGTTCCGTCTGAAGCGATTCCACACATTACTGAATGGCTCGCGAAGCAAGGCAAGGGTACCAGGGCAGTCAACTACAAACTCCGCGATTGGCTTTTTGCCAGACAGCGGTATTGGGGGGAACCCTTTCCCATCGTGTGGGTCGATGGAGAAGCGCGTCCGCTTTCGGAGGAGCAGCTGCCTCTCGTCTTGCCGGAAACCGCCAGCTTTAAACCGTCCGGGACGGGCGAGAGTCCGTTGGCCAACTTGGATTCGTGGCTGGCGACGGTCGATCCTGCCACGGGTAAGCCGGCTCGGCGAGAAACCAATACGATGCCCCAGTGGGCCGGCTCTTGCTGGTACTATCTGAGATTCATCGATCCCACGAACTCAACACAGCTTGTCGGCCCGTCAAAAGAGCGCTATTGGATGCCTGTGGACCTGTATATCGGGGGCAGCGAGCATGCCGTTCTGCATCTCCTGTATGCTCGGTTCTGGCATAAAGTCCTGTTCGACATCGGTGTGACGAGCGCTCCCGAGCCATTTCTGAAGTTGGTGCATCAGGGCATCGTCTTGGGAGAAGACAATCAGAAGATGTCGAAATCGCGCGGCAACGTCGTCAATCCGGATGAGATGATCGATCAGTTCGGCGCGGACGCCGTCCGGCTCTATGAAATGTTTATGGGACCACTCGAGGCGATGAAGCCTTGGAGCACCAGGGGCGTGGAAGGGGTGACCCGTTTCTTGGAGCGAGTCTGGCGCCTGATGGTCGATGAGCAAGGCCGACTGTCGACCGCCGTCGTGTCGACCACACCGAGCCTCGACCAACAGCGCCTGCTGCATCAGACGATCAAAAAGGTCACGGAAGACATCGAAGCCCTCCGATTCAATACGGCCATCTCGCAGATGATGATCTTCACCAACGAAATGACGAAGGCTCGGCAACGATCTCGATCTGTGATCGAGCCGTTTGTCTTGCTGCTTTCGCCGTTCGCCCCGCATGTCGCCGAGGAGCTCTGGTCGTTGCTGGAACGCCAGCCAAGTGTGTCACAGCAGTCTTGGCCGATCTTCGATCCGTCAATGACCGTGAGCGAACGTATGACCATTCCCATTCAGGTCAATGGGAAGCTCAGGGCCAAACTCGATGTCGCCGTCGACACATCACGCGATACCATCGAACGGCTGGCCCGCACAGAGACGGCGGAATGGCTCCAAGATAAAGAGCCCAAAAAGGTGATCTACGTCGACAAAAAGTTGATCAACTTTGTGATCTAAGGAGTGCCGAGTGTGGAGTGTTGAGTCTGCTGCCTGCAGGAATCAAGAGGGAAGAGGGTCATTCTTTATTCTCGGCACTCTCGTCCCGGCACTCATCGCTTCGACGCTGACCGCCTGTGGCTACCAATTCCGAGTGGAGGGAGCGGGCCCGACCATAGGAGGAGCTCCCACGACTTCTTCCCAAGAGCCGCCGCCACGTCTCGTCATCCGGACATTGATCAACGGTAGTTTTGAGCCGAACATCGAAACGCGATACACCAACTACCTCCGCGAAGAATTTTCCACCGGCAGCGGCGCGCAAGTCGTCCCTGAGTCCGAAGCGGCCGATCTTGTGCTGACCGGGCAAATCCTTTCGGTGATCGTGCCGACGCTCAGCTTTTCGTCGACGACAACGTTGGAAAGCAGAACCGAGGTGGTCGTCTTGGCGCGAGTTGAAGATGTTCGGTCAAGAAAAGTGGTCTGGAGCCAGGTCGTCAAAGGGGCGTCCGAATTCTTCATTACGCCCGATCTCCAGTTTAATCGCGCGCTGCAGAATCGGGCAATTGAACAGGCGGGTCGCTTTGTGGCGGCCGACCTGGCGGCGCGTTTTCTATTACAGCTCGAAACGGGCGCCCTCACGAAGCACGCGTCCGCCCCCACTCCCGTATCTCACTAGCATCGAAGGTCTCGACCAATGGCATCTGTCGTGAGTCATGTGCAGCTTGAGTCGGCGTTGAAACAGCAGGGACCCGGATCTCTGTATGTCATCGTAGGAGAGGATGACCTTTTACGGGATTCTGCGCTCGCCGCCATCAAGCGCGCAGCCGTCGGCAGTGAAGGGGACGAATTCAATTACGAACTGTTCTATGGAGATGAAGCCAGCGGAAGCGATATTCGGAACAGTGCGGCGGCTGTGCCGGTCTTCGCGGAGCGACGTTTGGTGGTGGTGAAGGCGGCGGAGAAACTGACCGCTCGGGAAAGCGAGATCCTCCTCGACTGTGTGAACAATCCGGTGGAATCCACGACGCTGGTGTTCATGAGCCCGAAGCTGGACGGTCGACTGAAGTTTTCCCAGGCCCTCACACGAGCGGGGATCATGGTCGATTGTTCACCACTCCGCGACGCTCAGCTGCCTGCTTGGATCACCCGTGAAGCAGAACGGGTCGGACTTCGTTTGGAAGAAGCGGCGGCTCACGAGCTGCAGGAGTCGTGTGGCGCGTCACTCTATGGCCTTCGCAGGGAATTGGAGAAGCTGGCCTCGTATGTACCGCCCGATCGTTCTGTCACCGCCGCCGATGTCCATTTGCTGCGCGGCATGGATCCCGGCGCCTCGGTCTTTGATTTAACCCTCGCCATCGCGGAGGGCCGTCGGGGACGAGCCCTTTCCATTCTGGCGCGCAACCTTGAAGCAGGAGAAGCCCCGCTTCGGATCCTCGGCTCTCTCGCATGGCAGTATCGCCGCCTCTGGAAAGCCAAAGCCTCTCTGGCCAATGGCGGTCGTGAAGGGGAGGTGGCCAGAAGCTTGCGCATGGACCCCTGGAAGGTCCGATCTTTCCTCGATCGGTTTTC
>NZ_JBLYIG010000623.1:0-4680 GCF_049222245.1 Nitrospira sp. BLG_2
GTTCTCCGTGGCGGTCTGAACGAACCCCAGCAGCTTCTTCTCGCCCGTCCGCAGGACGCCCAATGCGAGCACCATGCGATCCTCAGCGAAGGTCTTGCCGTCAAGGAAGAGCACGACCACCTCGTCCTGCTCCAAGCGACGTTCGCTCAGCTCCCGCAACTGCTGGGCGCTGGCCCGAATGAAGCGTCGCGAGACGCTGAAGGCACTCAGCCCAAACGCCTCCGGGACCGCTTCCGCACAGGCTTCATATCGGCGGCAACTCAGGCCGTGCAGGACTTTGCGGAACAGCCCCGCATCGGCTGCCCGTGGGTCGCCCAGGGCCTGGTAGGTCGGTAACGCCACCTCCACGTTCCGGAAGCGGTTCCGGACTCGCCTGTAGGTGATCGGCAGTTTCTGGTCCAGCAGGTAGACCGAGCCCTGTTGCTGACACCAGCGCACATAGCCCGGCTGGCCGCCGGTCCGGCTATACCGTTCGCCCGCCAGGTCAGTCACTTCCGCCTCCAGGGCGTCCCCGACGGCTTGCAAGCCCAGCGGGATCAGGGCTTGGATAAGGGCCACGAGGCTCGCCCGCTCGTCCACCACCGGGATGGCGTCCACCGCCCGCCGGCGGATCGGTCGCACCTTGCCTTCTGTGGTGATTCGGATTACGTTTCTCATGAAGCGGCTCCTTTCGTTGGTGTGGGGTGGTGGTTGTCTGATCCACGGTCACCGCACAGCACCACAAAGGCAGCCGCTTCGTCAATTTTCAACTAATCCTGGCACACCCTCTGTCTCGCGCGTAACAGTCGGAATGCGATTCCGGGAAGCAAGGCACGTGAAGTTATGTGACTTCAGTGTGTGGCCAATAAGACCGAAAAGGGCGCCGCCGCATCACGACCAGAAACGCTAACTGACGTAGGCATACCGGCCTTTTATCAGTTTGACCATGTCTGCTTTCATGGCGTCTGAAACATTTCCACGAATGGTATATTCGTCCCCGAATAACGGGCTTGTCTCCATTTCCGATTTCCGCCGAGCGAGAAAATCTTCGAGTGAGCCGATGACTCGTGCCGGATTGCCCGCAACGACCACTCCGGACGGCACATCATGGGTGACAACGCTCCCGGCGCCTACAACGACATCAGAACCAATCGTTACACCGGGTAAAATCAACGTCGAGGCGCCGATGAACACTCGGTTGCCGATCGTGACTTTCCCAAGACGAGTGTAATTTAAGTGGCGTTTTGTGCTGGCGTCGTGCGCCAAAATATGAACCCGGGGGGCCAACGTGACCTCATCCCCTATCGTAACCAGCCAGCAGTGGCTCGGGTCGATGACGACATCTTCCAGCATCATGAAATGCTTTCCGACGACGAGCCCTTGTTTAGTCAGGAAGGGGAGAGGATCTCGGTGAACGTATTGGCGGAGCAAGTTCAAGAGCCAGTGAAGCACGAGCGGCGGTCCTTTTGCGGTGACGAAGCCTGCCGGATCCCCAGAAGCCCGTGTGGAACTCCGTATTGCGAGGCTAGCACAGCCTTGCGTGGCTTGACAACATGAGCCACAGAAGACCATGCGCGTGGTGGTTGGTAGACCGCGCGCACCCATCCACGGTCACGCGCAGGCGATAACGAAACGGGCGCCGCTTTCGCACGGCAAAGGCGGACCGAACGAGAAGATCGAGTATACGAACTGGCAGGTGCTTGCTGCACAACTGAGTCGTGCAGTTCATTACTGTGGGAGGTCGGTTCTGTCCGAAGCGAACGGTTTAGAGACAACCGATCGGAACGAAACCGGCTCCGAAAATTCTCGCCAATGCAAAATACCGTGCATTGTCCCAAAATGGGTTGGTCGGTAAGTAGTTTCGTCCGGACGGATCGGTACCGTACGACGGATCGTTCCCAAAGAAGAACCCTCCTCGCGTCCGTTGGACGAGTTGCAGCCATTCGGAATACAGGGAACAAACTTCTGATTGTACGGACGCGTCCGACGTATTGTTCGCATACCAGCCTTTGGCCCAATCAGGCACCGTGCGGCTGTGCGCCGGAGCGGGCGGAGAAATTTGAGGCACCTGGTCGATGTCGAAAGCCGGCACCGTGGGTTGCAGAAGATTGGCGGGCAATTCCGGCATGGGTGGCACAACGGAGAGCGGTTTTAACTCGAGCTTTCGGCATCCCTCTCGTTCGCGATTTGTGTAAAGTGTGACCGCTCCTGTTTGCGAGCACTCCCACATTCCTAGCGGGTCGGCAGGTCGTGGCTCATCGGCGAAAACGGGGATAGCGAGCGTCCCCGTTACAAGCAGAGCAACCATGAGCTGTATGGAGCGCATACCGCACCTCCAGATCAGGAGTGGGACCAACGGACTAGGGAGAAGGACAGATTGAGCATCAGGCTCAGCACCCGGCGCGACGTTGGTGTTGCCGCTTCCCTGCGCCACTTTATCCACCGGAGCGAAGCCGATACCATTCTTCTTTGGAGGGGCGCGACGGCTGACCGGTCGGGGTCTGGAGAGCACGGACCTGTCGATACAGGGTGGTATTCTCACTCAGGAAGGGAGCTGCATTTTGCGTTGATTTTTCAACAGAATACGGCCTTATGCCGTGACGGTTGGGTAAGCTTGTGAATCTCCAACGCCTTGAACAATTTCTCTCTCATGATCTCTGGACCCTTGATCTGACCCACTTGCCGAAATGGCAACGGGTTGGCCTGTCGGCGCTTCGGCTGATCAGCGCCGTAGCTTGGGAATTCCGCCGCCGCCTATTGGATGCGCGGGCCGCGGGTTTAGTCTACACCACGCTCTTATCGTTGGTTCCGTTCCTCGCCGTGACGGTGTCGGTCTTGAAAGCGTTCGGTGTGCACCAACAGGTCGAACCCTTACTGAGCCAGGCGCTTGAGCCGCTCGGACCGAGCGGGAGAGAGATCACCTCCCGCGTCGTGGGATTCGTCAACAATCTCAAGGTCGGCGTGCTCGGCATCGTCGGGGTGGCGGGCTTGTTCTATACGACTTATTCCTTGATCGACAAAATCGAACAGACGTTCAATGCGATTTGGAACGTGCGACGAGGGCGCTCCTGGACAAGGAAGTTCACGGACTACCTCAGCGTCGTGCTCGTGGGTCCCGTCCTGATTGTCACCGCGTTCGGTTTGTTGGCTTCCATTCAGAATCACGCGCTCATTCAGCGGATTCTGGACCTTCAACCATTGGGCTTTGTGTTGGTGTGGATCGCCGAGTACCTTCCCTTCCTGATCCTGTGGGGGGTCTTTACGTTCTTCTACAAGTTCATTCCATACGCGGATGTCCGAACGTGGTCGGCTTGTGTCGGAGGGGCGGCGGCATCGCTCCTCTGGGGGTTGGCAGGCGAAGGATTCGCGGCGTTTGTGGCTGGCTCTTCCAAATACAGCGCCATTTATTCCGGTTTCGCGATCATGATCCTGTTCTTGTTGTGGTTGTATGTGGGGTGGTTGATCATCCTCATCGGGGCGCAAGTGGCCTATTTCCATCAGCACCCGCGTGCGTATGAAGCGCATTACCTTTGGAGACAGGGGACGCATGCCTTCCGCGAGCGGACAACTCTTCGGCTTCTGGCGACCATGGCCACTCGAGCGATCAGCGGAGTGTCCCCCGCCACGCTCGATGAACTGGCGGCTGACGTGGGCGTCCCTCTCTCGATCGTGGAGGACCTTGTCGAGGAACTACGATCATCGGGATTGGTCGGGCGTCTGGAAGATTCGAAGGCACTCGTCCTCATGCGGCCGCCGGAACTGATCGGCATTCAGACCATCTTGGATATCTTGCGAGAGAAATCAGCCGGGTTGTCCAGAGTCTCGCATTTGGGTGATGCTATCGACGACGTTATTCGACATCGGGACGATGCGGCAGCTCGTGCGCTGTCCGGACTCACCCTCTATAATCTGGCCGGCAAGATTTGTCCCGCCGAATCAGCCCGGGTTCCGTCCAGCCCGCTCGGGCAGACCGTCATTCGTGAACCGTGACGAGACCCCCGACTCGAGCCGGCCTTGAGCGCGTCCAGTTCAGAGGCGGCTTTCATCGAAATAGCGTGGAGCCGTGGACGGTCAGAGGGCCGATGAGGCCTCCCTCCTTTCGAGGGACAGCGCGATTTGCGATCTCACCAAACAAAAGACGTCAGTCCTCTTCCATTCCTCCCTCCTAACAGGGGACGTCGTAACCCTGTCTAAGTCCTGGATTTCGTGGCACTGTGTGGATGTGCCAGGTCTCCCATGACCGGCACGAATCCTGTTCTATGACAAGGCTGACCGTGCACACGATGCGGTGAGAATCGCCGGCTCGGCGATCTCCGGGAGGAAGCTATGCGAATCATCCCACATCCAACCGGCTACGCCACGAGAATCCACCATGCGCTGGCTCAGACTCTTTTTCCGATGGCAATGATGGCGCTGGTCATCCTGCTGCCACCGGCTGCCACGAGTGAGGTCTGCGGTTCTCATGACCATCTGGGTTCCAGGCTGACGTCCTCTTTTCCCGAAGAGAATGTCCGGCACGATCGTCATAAAAACGCTAGCCTGCAGAACGGCAGCGTTGGGCGCGGCGGTCGAATGTCCGAGCGGGAACTCAATCAAGCGATTCGGTGGTTCGCGCGCGAGCACCACTTACCCCAAGCGCTTATCCGGGCGGTCATTCAAGCGGAGTCGGGGTTTGACCCGCTCGCGGTTTCTCCCGCCGGC
>NZ_JBLYIG010000624.1:0-1984 GCF_049222245.1 Nitrospira sp. BLG_2
GACACGCGAGGAGTCCTCCCCGGATATTATCCGCGAGAGCGGCAATCAATCGAGGATGCCGGTTCCAACTGCCGCCATATGTCCCATCGGTCCGATCTCCACACTCGGCACGGGCTTCTTCGACTTTTCTCCGATAGGCTCCCGTACTCAGAGAGGATTGTTGGGGAGCCATACAGACCCCGATGATCTGTTCCGGTGATTCTTTCAATAGCTCGGCATAGGTTTCTTTGATGAAAGGATGCCAATGCCGCAAACCGACGTACACCTTGTAGCGTCTGTGAGCCGCTATATTCAATCGCTGCTCAAGTTTCCTCGCGACCTCCTGCGTAATGGAGACCGCCGGTGATTTTCCACCGGTGACTCGGTATCGCTCACGAATTTCGTCCACGAGCGCCGGAGGTGTCGGTCGGCCTCCTCGAACATCGCGCAAAAACGGCTCAACGTTCTCCAAACAATCCGGCCCGCCCATCGCCATGAGCAGCACAGCAGTGTGGTGAGTCTTGTGTGTCATGGTTCTATGTCGTGCGCATCTCGTGAAGCGTGAAACGGACCTTATGAAGGGAAGCGCCAAGGTATTTCCCCCGACCACCTTGGCGATAAGCTATACGCTATGAGCTCTGATCTTCGGACGGGATACGCTTCACGTGAACCGCTTCACGCATCTCACCGTTGGCTAAGCTTGTGCACCATGTCGATCGTCGCGGCCACATGTTCGACCGGCGTCGTAGGCAGTATGCCGTGACCGAGGTTGAAGATGTGTCCGGGACGCCCCTCTGCTCGCCGCAAAATATCCTCCACCCGGCGTTCGATTTCGTGGAGCGGCGCAAACAGCACGAGCGGATCGAGGTTGCCCTGCACGGCGCGATCGTGTCCGACCATGGTCCAAGCCTCATCCAGATGAACCCGCCAGTCAATCCCAATGACATCGCCTCCTGCCTCACGCATCTGCCGCAGAATGGCTGTGGTGCCGGTGCCAAAATGAATCATCGGCACACCTTCGCGCTTGAGCCCATCGAAGATCCGTTGGACGTGCGGCATCACGTATTCAACATAATCGCCGGCCGAGAGACAACCGACCCAGCTGTCAAAGAGCTGAATCGCCTGAGCACCCGCCTTGATCTGTCGCCGAAGATACCCGGTGAGCACCCCCGCAAACTTGTCCATAAGGCGATGCCAAGCGGTAGGATCGCCATACATCATCTGCTTGGTGTGTAAATAATTTCGAGACCCTCCGCCTTCAATGGCGTAGCTTGCGAGCGTAAACGGCGCGCCGGCAAACCCGATCAACGGCACTCGTCCGTCGAGAGCGCGTCGAGCGTGGCGGATGGCCTCGGCGACATATTCCAGCTCGTCGCCGTCGACTACTTTCAGTCGGTCCACCGCCGCTCGGTCGCGAACCGGATTGTGAATGACAGGCCCTTCCCCTGCGGCAAACTCGAGACTGATCCCCATTGGTTCCAACGGCAGGAGGATGTCGGCAAAAATAATGGCGGCATCCAACGGAAATCGGTTAATCGGTTGGAGGGTGACCTGAGCTGCAAGCTCAGGTGTCTTGCACATGTCGAGAATCGAATGTTTTGCACGCAACGTCCGGTACTCGGACATGTAGCGTCCCGCCTGGCGCATAAACCATACGGGTGCGCAATCCACGGGTTCGCGGCGACAAGCTTTAAGAAATCGGTCGTTCATCGCTCGGCATTCTAGAGACGCATTGTGAGCGCTGTCAAACAGGCACACACCCGTTCGCTCCACCCCGAAGACCAAAATGAGTAGACAGCGGACACTCGTCCGGTATAATCAAACCCCGCGAAGTGATGCAAAAAATCGAGTTTCACTTTCGTGGCGTTCTATGTATAATGACGACCTAGCCTATTCTGCACGATCAATCAGTTTAATCGGGACCCCGGCTCCCTGTCTCCCACCGCAGTGACCTTGCCGATCCCCCGACGTAGAGGAGTAATTGTATGTCCGATGTGCAAACGAT
>NZ_JBLYIG010000625.1:0-2916 GCF_049222245.1 Nitrospira sp. BLG_2
ATGCGCACCTGACCGTCTTCGGGTCCATGATCATGTGGGTGGTGGGCGGCTTGTATTACGTCTGGCCTCGGCTGACCGGCAGGCAGCTTTGGAGCGATCGTCTCGCGAGCTGGCATCTTTGGCTGACCATCACCGGGTTCACGGCAATGGTCCTCGGGCTCACGGCGCAGGGCTTCATTCAAGGGGCTATGCTGGACAACGGCGCCGACTTCGTCGATTCGGTCAAGGAAATGCAACCGTGGTGGGTGGCCCGAACGATCGTCGGCACGATCATGGATGTGGCGCTCGGCTTCATGGCGTACAACTTCTATAAAACCGTTCGCGAAGGGCGGCCGTTTGAAGACGAGGAGCGCGAGCCGTTGCCGAAGCTCGATCAACCAAGTTCAATGGCGCCAAGCAAGAATTGGCTGGAATATCCCTCGACGGTCGGCATCGTGGCCGGCGTCATATTTTTCGTCGGGTCCTTCTTTGTCCTCGGCGTCCTGCCATGGCTTCAAGCCGCAACTCGCACCACATCGGTTGCCGATGCAGTGACCGGCCTCCCGGTCCGGGTGAATGATTACTCCCCGCTCGAACAGCGCGGCCGGCAAGTCTACATTCGAGACGGATGCTGGCAATGCCATTCCCAGTACATCCGTCCGGTGACCGGGGAAACGTTGCGATGGGGCCCTGTGTCGCAGGTCGGGGAATCGGCGTATGACCGGCCACATATGTTCAGCACGCGGCGTATCGGTCCGGACCTGACGCGCGTGGGAAGAAAATATGGCGACGATTGGCACATCGCGCACCTGTGGAACCCCCAGGACGTGGTCGCGGATTCCATGATGCCGCGTTTCACCTGGCTTTTTGAAGAAAAACAGGGCGACGCCTCGCCGCAACCGACGGAAGACGGGAAAGCTCTCATAGCCTATCTCCAACGGCTGGGGACATCGATCGGCGATTGGAGGATTGGTTTCCTGTCATCGTTGACACCCGGAGCAGCCATGCTCCAAGGGACGCCGGGAGGCCGAGAGGAGGTCCACATGCTCGGTCAAGCGGTCTACTCACGGCGTTGCGCGGGCTGTCATGGGGAAAAGGGGGACGGGAAAGGACCGTCGGCTCCGTTTCTGAATCCGAAGCCGCGCGATTTCACCACGGGCCTCTTCAAATTCCGATCGACCGTCGGGAAGGATTCATTACCGACCGATGCGGATTTATATATCACGCTCACGCATGGTCTCTGGGGCACTTCGATGCCCGCCATGCATGAACTTCCTGCTCCCCAACGGTGGGCCGTCATTCAGTTTCTGAAGACGTTTTCCGATCGATGGACAAAGGAGCCCGCCGGCAGGCCCATTGCCGTTCCTCCGGAGCCGTCCGTC
Organism: Nitrospira sp. BLG_2; assembly: GCF_049222245.1. NCBI lineage: Bacteria > Pseudomonadati > Nitrospirota > Nitrospiria > Nitrospirales > Nitrospiraceae > Nitrospira > Nitrospira sp. BLG_2. Next base: position 1,362 of record NZ_JBLYIG010000625.1, read on the forward strand.
ACGCCCGCGTCCATTGCGAAAGGCGATATGCTGTTTCAAGCCAATTGCGCACTCTGTCACGGACAGCAGGGCAAGGCGGATGGCGCGCTGTCCCAACCCGGTATGCTCGTCGACGACTGGGATGACCCTATCACACCTACTCACCTTTCTCTGCCGGCCGGCGCGCCGGGCGGCATAAAACTCGGCCATGGCGGCCAGCGTTTGTATCAGATCATTGTGGGTGGTATCGGTGGAACCCCGATGCCGCCGTTCGAGGGGCTCAAAGAGGAAGAAGTCTGGGATTTGGTGCATTATGTTCAATCCCTGCGTGTCACGGCTCACGAGGAGGAACTTGTCGCGGCTGGCCTTCAGGAGCACGATCGGCAGACCGCGCGGGAGAGGATTTGGGCAGCGATGTCCGGTTCGACGGTTGCTGAAAGAGCGATCACCGCCGAGGCAGGGCGCGTAATGGCATCCGGTCCGGCACAGTACTGAGGCAGGAATGGGGAACGATTCCACCCCCATCCGTTCAGCGGCAGCCGGGGCACCGAGCGAAACTCCGGAAGAGTCAGCCATCTATCGCTATGAGCCGTCCGGGATATGTGAACGAAGCGGCAACATTCCGGTCTGGCTCAAGCTTGTCTCGTTCGGCTTGATCGTGTGGGGCCTGTATTACGCGTGGCACTATTGGAATTCGTATTGAACGCCGAACCAACGGTCTAGGGCGTGTCGTCAATCAATATGGAGGATTCACAATAGCTTGGAGTTATGATTCACTGTTCATCGGCCATGGGAGGGGCTTATGAATGGTGCGACGATATGCCTTGCGTGATGATCAGTGGGAACGGGTGAAGGATTTATTGCCGGGCCGAGAAGATACCGTGGGCGCAACGGCACAGGATAACCGGCTGTTTGTTGAAGCGATTCTTTACCGGTATCGGACGAGCGTTCCATGGCGGGATTTGCCGGAACGGTTTGGCGACTGGAAAAACATTCATCGCCGCCACCGGCGCTGGGCTGAAAGTGGTGTCTGGGAGAAGGTTTTCAACCGTCTGGCTCAGGATGCCGATAACGAATATGCGATGATCGATTCCACCATCGTCCGGGCGCATCAACATTCTGCCGGAGCGAGGCGGGATAAAAAAGGGACTCAAACGAAGCGATCGGGCGCAGCAAAGGCGGACTAACAACCAAAATCCACGCGGTATGCGATGCTCTTGGCAATCCCACGGGCTTTCATCTCACGCCAGGCCAGGCGCACGATCTACAGGGGGCCGATGTTTTTCTGCCGGAGATAAAGGCGCAAGCGCTGATTGCGGACAAGGCGTATGATGCGGATGAACGGGTGATCGAACCATTGCGGAAGGCAGGAAAAACCATTGTTATTCCGCCAAAATCAAACAGACACCACAAGCGCGATTACGATGAAGACGTATATAAAGACCGCCATCTGATCGAGAACTTCTTTGCCAAACTCAAACAATACCGCGCCATCGCCACCAGGTACGATAAACGGGCTTCTACATTCCTTTCCGCTGTCTATATGGCCGCCTCAATTATATGGCTTAATTGACGA
>NZ_JBLYIG010000626.1:0-6871 GCF_049222245.1 Nitrospira sp. BLG_2
GAGCAGCATTCCGCCGAGGCGGTGCGGTTCCGGATCAAGACTCTGATCGAGGCGGAGGCACAGGCCGCGTCTGGTTCATGAAGACTTAAATCGTCCACGCTGATCATCACTGCCCCCCTAGCGCGCGTAATGAAATCGTCCAGCTCTTCCAGGGACATCTTCAGTTCTTCCGCCACCTCTTCATCCTGCGGCGGTCGCCCCAGTCGGCTCATGAGAGCCGTGTGAGTCTTTTGGAGCAGGCCGATTCGTTCATGAACCGATCGCGGAATCCAATCCATTGAACGAATCTCATCGAGCATGGCGCCACGGATTCTAAACTCCGCATACGTTTTGAACTTCGCTTCTCGTGTCGGATCATACTTGTCCATGGCATCCATGAGTCCGATGGTGCCGACCGAAATCAGATCCTCCGCGTCCAAGTACGCGGGAAGGCGGAAAGCCAGCCGATGGGCCATCGCCCGAATGACATGGGCAAACTCCTTGATAAGTTGCTCGCGTCTGACTCCCTGGGGAGAAAATTTCCGCTCGTGTGGTAATGCTGCCTTGCTCATGATCTTCCCATTGCGATCGTGTTTCAGTTACCCGGTCGGCATTGCCGCCCGTTGCCAGATGAGCTGCACGGAACTTTTAGGAAGATCAGGCCTCGGCCACTGGACGATCTGCTGAGCTAACTTCCTGAATGCTTGGGCTGCCGGTGCCTCCGGAAACAGCTCGGAGAGCGCCTTCTGCTGCATGACCGCCAAATGCACATAGTCGTCATAGGGGATAGCTCCGACCAATTCGACGGCCACATGAAGAAAATGATCCACCGCCACGTCCAACTTACCGAACACTTCGGCAGCTTCACGGGGACTCTTGGCCTGATTCACCAACACTTTGAAACGCTGTGTCCGATACTGGCGAGCCAAAACTTTGATCAATGCATAGGCATCTGTGAGCGACGTCGGTTCCGGGGAGATGATGATCATCGTCTCATCCGCCGCGCCGGCAAAGAAGGTGACGTTCGGCGAGATGCCCGCGCCGGTATCGATCAACAACACGTCCATCTCCGAGGTGAGCTGCGCCAGCTGCTCCTGGATTATCAACTGTTGGGGTTCCGTCAGCGCCGTCAGGTGCGGGACACCGGAACTGGCGGGAAGCACCTGAATGTCCGCCGGGCCTTTGAGCACGATCTCGTCGAGCGTATGCGTGCCCACCAATACGTCCTCAATCGTATGCCGTGGAACCAACCCCAGCAGGACATCGAGATTACCTAAGCCGAGGTCGGCGTCCAAAATCAGCACCCGCTTTCCAATCCTGGTGAGCGCAACGGCAAGATTCGCGACCACATTGGATTTCCCCACGCCTCCCTTGCCGCTGGAGACCGCGATGACGCGAGTGAACGAACCGCTTCCCCGACTCCGATTCTCAGACATAAAGACAGACCTTCCAGTGCCGAGCGGCATATCACGATCTCCAACCAAATTATCCATGATGAGTTCCTGCTCCCATTAATGCCGGAGTTGCTTCCGATGATCGATCCAACCGATTGACAAGCGTCTGGGGATAGGCGGATCGTTCCGCAGTCAGGAACGCCGCCAAACGTTCTGATGAGGCAACCTCGATATCTCCAGGGACACGCCGTCCGATGCTCCAGTAGGAAAGAGGCACACCGGTTTGATGCGCCACTTCAAAGATGGTGCCGAACGATTGTGTCTCGTCGAGCTTGGTGAACAAGAGGCGCAACTGCGGCAGATCGCCAAGACGTTTTGTGAGTCGATAGAGCTCCTGTTCTCTGGTGGATGCCGAAAGGACCAGATGTGTCGTGACCACTTCCCTTGGCAAGAGCTGCCGCAATTCCTCGGCTAACGCTAAGTCACGCGGTCCGATCCCGGGCATGTCGATCAGCACGAGATCTACCCGTGTATGGCGACGAAGCCCTTCATGAACCTGTCGAGCCGATACGGCGCACGCGAACGGCACCCCCACGACCTTGGCATACCGTCGCACCTGCTCAATCGCGGTTTCTCGATATGTATCAAAGGTGATAAGCGCGACGGACCTGCGCTGTTCAAGACGATAATGCGACGCCAGCTTGGCTACGGCGGAGGTCTTCCCGGCTCCGCTGGGTCCGATCAGGAGGCAGATGGCGGGATAGCCCTTCCCTTTCGGGAGCGGCCCGCTTGTTCGCACGCGCTTTTCGATTTCACGCCGGAGCGCCCGCCGCATCGACTCATCGTCCCATGGACCGGCGACTTGTTCGGTGTTGAACGCCTCGCTCACGAGTAAATCAACGGTGGAAGGATTCATTCCCTGTTCGATGAGCGAGCGGCGCAGCCAGACCGGCGCAGATGGCGTCCGGCTTCCGATCATCCGACCGTCCGCCCGCGACAGGTCTTCCAATAAGCTCTTCAATTCATTCACGACGGCGTGCGCGGGCCGAAGACGATCCGGCTTCACATGCATTGCAGACGGCTTCAACGAGGCAGACCGCTGACCGGCGGTCGATGTCGGTGTCTCGCAATTCGGTTTCAGCATCCCTTGGAGTGTCTGTTGAAATGTCTGCGCGGACAGCGTGGAATCCGCCTCGGCATCAGACGGTTTCACCGGAACAGCCGGTTGCACGGCTTCTCCACGCTGAGGGATCCGTACGTCTTGATCGGATGCGGCCATCACTTCCAGGACCGGTCGATTGAATGCTTGTACTATTCGCCCTCCCTCACGCACCTCTTTCGCCGACAAAATGATGGCATCCGGCCCCAGCTCGTCCTTGATGGCACGCATGGCATCCTGCATGGAGAGCGCGTGGAATGTCTTGACCTTCATGGTTTATCTTATGTCGGCTGTGCCAATTCCAAGTCGATCCGCACGGTATCCAGCGACTGCAAACGCACGAAGGCATCCACTTCATTGAGTCCCATGACGGGAACGGCGTGCAACGTACGATCGCTGTGTCGCCGGAGATGGCGGCGAACGACCTGCGAGCACAGTACGATCGGCTGCTGCCCTCGTGCCGCAACCCGTTCAGCGGCTTGTTTGAGACCGGTTAACAGCTTGTGCGAGAGCGTGGGATCAAGGTTCAACGTGGCCCCGGGCGGCAAGGCCGCCGCTTGCTCCGCCAACGATCGGTCCAGCCGAGGATCCAAGGTGATAACTTGTAAACTGCCGTCGGACGCTTGATACTGCTTGGTGATGGTCCGGGCCAACGCCTGCCTTGCATACTCCGTGAGAATCTCAGCATCCTTGGTATTGGTCGCTTGATCGGAAATAGCCTCGAGGATCGATCGGAGGTCTCGAATGGGAATGCCTTCCTTGAGCAGGTTCCCGAGAACCCTGACGACCGTTCCGAGGGGCAACAGCGTAGGAATGAGCTCTTCCACCAGCTTCGGATGCGATTTTCCGACTTCGTCCAACAGCGCTTGAACTTCCTGCCGTCCCAGCAATTCATGGCCATGGCGCTTGATCAACTCCGAAAGATGTGTCGCGATCGCCGAACTCGCATCAACCACGGTATACCCGGCCATTTGAGCCTGCTCTCTGGCATCCTCCGGCACCCAGAGCGCCGGCAACCCGAAAGCAGGCTCCTTCGTCGTGATACCCTGCACCAAACCTCGTTGGCCGGTCCCTGGATCAATCGCCAACAGATGTCCTGGCAAAACATCCGCCTTGGCCACTTCAACTCCCTTCAAAATGATGGCGTAATCGTTCGGGCGCAGATGAAGATTGTCTCGTATGTGAATGGGAGGCACGACAAAACCCATCGATTCCGCAAATTGCCGCCGAAGCGCTTTAATCCGGTCAAGCAGTGCAGTGCCTTGCGTTCCTTCGACAAGTCCTATCAAGCCGTACCCGACTTGCACTTCCATGAGATCGAGCGGGGTCACTCGGGTCGAGCCTTCGTCGGTCTTCGGGGCGGTCGGAGCGGGAGCGGGAGCTGCCTGAACCTGTTCCTGCTGATGGAGATGATACGCGATCCATGCGACGGCGCTTCCTAGCACGAGAAACGCCACATGCGGAAGCCCCGGCACCAAGCCGAGCGCGAGAAGAATACCCGCGGCGATGCCCACCGGTTTGGAGGACATCAACAGCTGCCGATTCATCTCGCCCCCCAAATCGGTTTCCGAGGCGGCCCGAGTCACCACGATACCGGCGGCAGTCGAAACGATCAGGGCGGGAATCTTCGCCACCAACCCCTCACCGACCGTCAGCACCGTATAGGTTTGAGCCGCGAGTGCCGGACTCATGCCTTGTTGCAAAATACCGATCGCCAATCCACCGATGATGTTGACGAGTATGATAATGACGGCTGCAATGGCATCGCCTCGAACAAACTTGCTGGCGCCGTCCATCGCGCCGTAAAAGTCCGCCTCTTCCGCAATTTCCCGTCTCCGGCGGCGCGCGTCCGCCTCATTGATCAGGCCGGCATTCAGATCCGCATCAATGCTCATTTGCTTCCCGGGCATGGCATCCAATGTAAAGCGCGCGGCGACCTCGGCCACACGTCCGGCACCCTTCGTCACCACGACGAAATTAATGATGACGAGAATGGAAAACACCACCAGGCCGACCGTGTAATTGCCGCCGACGATGAAATTCCCAAAGGCCCGAATGACTTCGCCGGCCGCTCCTGCTCCTTCATTGCCATGCAGTAAAATGAGCCGCGTGGACGCAATGTTGAGGGACAGCCTGAACAATGTGATCATTAAGAGGACCGACGGAAACACCGAGAACTCGATCGGACGCCGCACTTGAAGTCCGACGAGCAAGATGATGACCGACAAGGTGATATCGAAGCTCAACAACAAATCCAGGAGAAAGCGAGGCAACGGCAACAGCATCACCATGAGAATGGCCACTACCCCGACGGATATGACGACGTCCGGATGCTTGATCAACTGATTCCGTTCCACCGGTTCTATTGCCGTTGCCATAATCTCCTAGATCAGTGGGGAGTCACGCCTCTGGCGCGATATACAAACGCCAGGATTTCCGCAACCGCGCGGTACAGCTCGTTGGGAATCTCTTTGCCGATATCGACCAGTTTGAACAGCGTTCTGGCCACGAATTTATGTTCGACGACCGGCACTCCGTGATGTCGAGCCAGCTCACGGATGCGTTCAGCCACCAAGCCGGCCCCTTTGGCGACCACAACAGGAGCTCCCATCGTCGCGGTGTCATATTTCAGCGCAACAGCCAAGTGTGTCGGATTGGTAATCACTACGTCCGCCGTCTTGACGGCGGCCATCATGCGCTTCTTCGTCATCTCCCGCTGGATGGTCCGTACTCGACTTTTAATAAGCGGATCGCCTTCCGTGGCCTTGTGCTCCTCCTTGACCTCGTCCTTCGACATCCGCAGGCTTCGTTCCCACTCATAACGCTGGTAAAAGTAGTCGAGGCCGGCTAGAATCGCGATCGCTCCCGCGACGGTCAATCCCACCTTCAGCGAGAGCCGTCCGGTGACTTGGAGCACGGTACCGAGGTCGAACCCGATCAATCCCGGAATCTGGAGCACGTCATACCGTGCCACCCAAAGGCCGATCCCCGTCACGATCGCGATCTTGAGGAGCCCCTTCACGAGCTCCATCACAGAACGCAGCGAGAACAATCGGGAAAGGCCCTTGATCGGACTGATGCGCTGGACGTCCGGTTGAACGGCATTGGCGCGCCACAACAACCCGGTTTGCAACAGTGACGCAGCGCTCCCCATCACGAGACTGCCCACGACGACCGGAAGACTCAGCGTCACGACCGTGAGGCCGGCATGCATGACGACCGCGTACACTTGGTCGATCGACATCCCTTCGTGGAAATCCAGAGGAAACGAGAGCGTGAGCCCTTGCCGGGTCATGTCGGTCATTTTCTGAACGCCGACCGGTAGCATGGCCGCCAGCAACCCGATGCCGCTCAAGAGAATGACCGCGGTAGACAGATCGCGACTGATGGCGATCTGTCCTTTCTTGCGCGCCTCCTCTTTGCGTTTCGGCGTCGCGGGCTCTGTCTTATTACTCCTGTCCTCAGCCATGTCCCAACGCCTTCATAAGCCCCTCGATCGTGAATTGCAGTTGCTCGATTTCCCGAACCAGAAGTTCCACCACAAACGGCATGGACAACCCCATCACAGCCAAGCCTCCGGCGATGGTGACGGGAAAACTCAGAACAAACACGTTGATCTGGCTGACCGCGCGTCCAAGAAGCGCGAGCAGAATATTGATCAGGAGAATGACGACGAGCACCGGCGCCGCCAATTTCAACCCCACCATGAACATGTGCTGAAAGAGGCGAAGGATATCGTTTCCCATTCCTCCGGGGAGGGACGCGCCGAATGCCGGAATGGACTCATAGCTGGACAGAATCGTGGCCACCAGAAGCAGATGTCCGTTCAGCGAGAGAAAGATGAGGGTCGCCAAGAGAGTGAAGTATTGGCCGATGATGGGCGTATGATCGGCGGTCGCCGGATCGAACAGTTGGACCACGCCGAATCCCATCTGCACGCCGATCATCTCTCCGGCAAGTTCAAGCGCGCCGAAAAAGAGTCGGACCGCCAGTCCGATCGTTAAACCTATGGCCATTTCACTGACAAGCCCGGCGGCCAAGGCGGCAGGATCAGAGAGTACGAGGGGAAGTCTGACCAAGGGAGCCAACAGAACTCCCAACGCCAGGACGAGACCTACTTTGACTTTCAAAGGAACAACTCGGCCGCTCAAGACCGGCAATGCCGCCAACAGCCCCCCGATACGGGAAATGAGGACCAAGAATCCTTGAAATTCAGGGAGAGCGATCTGAAGAGTGTGTGTCATCGTCTCGTACTAATGCACGTAGTTGGGAATATTCATTAGTAAATTCGCCATGTATGTGGTCATGACGTTCAGCATCCACGGAAGAAAAAGCAACA